>JAQUAE010000005.1 GCA_028687395.1 Anaerolineales bacterium
ATCCAGCATGTCGCGCAACGTTTCCATCCCGCGCATCACGTAATACGGAACCAGCTCGATCTGCAATTCTTCGATCATATCCCGTGGGATGCTGGCCGTAGTGTCTGTGAGGACCCCAACCATTGCCATTTATCTCCTTGCAGTGTTAAACGCTAACGAGGCAGTCGTGGTGCACATTGCGGCAGTCATGAAGCCGGTCGGCGACTGGCGCCACGAGCAGGTTAACCGGGCCAGTATTTGAGCCAGCCAACCGCTTGGCGGCTTGACTTCGTTTATGGGTATGATATACCAAGATAAGGTGGCTGGCAAGTGGAGTTTTCCCCAGGCGTGCGTGCCAGATTGGCTCGTGACCGAATGACGGATCGAATGTGAAAACGTTCTCACAATTGAGTGCAGCCAAAACCGGCAAAGCGAGCGGGAATGCTTGACGAAACGGCGGATGAATAGTAAATTATTTCTGATAACGCTCTCAGACGGTCATAGGGTTTGCCGAAGCAGAACGCGATGAAAGTCACCATCAAAGACGTTGCCAAACACGCCGGCGTTTCCCCCGCCACCGCCGCACGGGTGGTGGGCGGGTATGGCTACGTCGCCGAGGAGACGCGGCGCAAAGTGCAGGAAGCCGTCCGGGTTTTGGGTTACCGCCCCAACACCATCGCCCGCAGCATGGTCACCAAGTCCACGCGCACTATCGGCGTAGTGATTACCGACATCACCAACCCCTTCTTCGCCCAACTGGTGCGCAGCATCGAGGAGGTGGCCTGGCAGCGCGGCTACACCCTGATCCTGGCCAACACTGATGAAGACAGCCAGCGTGAACAGGCCGTCCTCAACGCCTTGCTGGAGAAACGCGTCGATGCCTTCATCCTGGTGCCCGCCTCCAGCCAGAGCCTCCCCCACCTGCACGACCTGGTGCGGCAGGAGGCGCCCGTGGTGCTGGTCGACCGGGCAGTGGAAGGCTTGGCCGTAGACACGGTGATGGTCGATAACGAAGCAGGCGCGTACCAGGCAGTGCGCCACCTGATTGACCTGGGTCACCGGCGCATCGGCATCGTCCTGGACAAACTGGACATCACTACGAATAAAGAGCGGCTCGAGGGCTACCGCCGCGCCTTGCAGGAGAGCGGCCTGTCCGCCGAGGCAGTCCCGATTCAATCCTGCCACTACACCAGCCAGTCGGCTTATGAGGTGGTCAACCGGATGCTGGGCGAGCCCGGGCAGCCGACTGCCCTTTTCACTGCCAACAACTTCATGACCATCGGCGCCCTCAAAGCCGCCCAAGAAGCCGGGCTGCGGGTTCCCGAGGACATTGCCCTGGTCGGCTTCGACGACCTGGAATGGACGCAGTTGAACGCCCCGCAACTGACCATCGTCGCCCAACCTGTGACGCAGATGGGGGAGATCGCCGCCCAGATCATCATCTCGCGCCTGCAAGGGGGCAGCGCGCCGCCCATGGAAATCCGCTTAAAGACAACCTTCATCGTGCGCACCTCCTGCGGTGCTCATGCGACCAGGAACGCCAACCAAAATTCAAATCAAGGGTAAAAGGACATGTCCAATCTAGAACAACTCGTCGAGAAAGCCAGGCAGAGCACGTTGTTCACCGCGCCGGTGTTAGGTCCCGACCTGGAGCGCTTCCTCAGTGAGCAGGCTGGCCCTATTCAACGCCTGGCGCGCCAGGCCGTCGACACCATCGTCGAGCACGTCTACTGGATTGGCAGCGGCAATTCATGGGTGAACCTGTACTCCGGCAAGTACCTCCTGGATCGCTTCACCGACCTGACCAGTGATTGCATGCCCAGTTACGAATTCGTCTGGCGCAATCCCCTCCGCCTCAACCGCAAGGCGTGGACTTTTCTGGCTTCCTTCTCCGGTGCCACCGAGGACACTGTGGTCGCCCTGCGCCACGCCAAATCCCAAAAATCCAAGACCATTGCCCTGGTCAACCAGGCTGACAGCCTGATGGGCCAGGAAGCTGACGTCACCCTGCCTTACCAATCCAAGGCATTGTACATCCTGCCCCTGGCGGCCGCCTACCTGTTCAGCCTGGAAATCGCCCGCCTGCAGAACCAGCCCGAGGCAGAAATGATCCTTGCCGGCTTGTACGAGCTGCCCGCCCTGCTCAGCCGCCAGTACGTGGAAGAGGAGAGCCGGGCCAAAGCCCTCGCCGAACGCTTCGCCGACGAGGATATGTTCTACGTACTTGCCAGCGGGCCGTTGTACGGGCTGGGATACAAGTTCGCCTTGACCGTCTTCATGGAAAACATGCGCGTCAACGCCTGCTTCATGCACGCCACCGAGTTCCGCCATGGACCGGTGGAGATGATCGAGCGGCATAAGCCGACCATCGTAGCGCTCAAGGGCACCGACGAATCGCGCGAGGGGGTCGAACGCGTCTGCAAGGTAGCCGAGGACAACGGGGCGCGCCTGATCGTCTACGACCTGGCCGAGTACGGGAACATCCATCCCTTGCTGGCGCCCTTCGCGCTGATGATCCCCTTGCAGTGGTTCGCGGTGTACTCCTCCTTGTTGCGCAGCATCAGCGACCTGGACGAGCGCGTCGTCATGGGTCGCGGCGTTCTGGCCAGCGGTAAGGGCTTCACCTGGCCATGAGCACCATCGCCGCCAGCATTGGTGATAACTGCGTCGATAATTACCTGCCGCCGGTGAACCAGCGCTTTATCGGCGGAAACGCGTTGAACGTGGCCATCCACATGCAGAGATCCGGCGCGCCTGCCGCCTACATCGGCGTGGTGGGCGACGACGAGTTCGGCGCGCTCGTGCTGGAAAATTTGCGCCGGCAGGGTGTCGACGCCTCGTACGTCAAGGTGCTCCCCGGCAAGACCAGCCGTACCGACATCCGCATCTCGGCCGGCGGCGATCGCGAATTCATCCTCGAAACCGACGGCCCCGCAACTAGCCTCGAGCTGGATGCCCCCACGCTGCGATTCGCCCTGGGTCACCGCCTGGTGCACACCACCTGGCGGGGCGGCGCCGACTCGCTCCTGCCTGTCTTGCATGCTGGCTCGCCGTTGGTCTCCCTGGATTTCGGCGAACGCTATTCCCAGGACTTCATCGACCGCACCATCCCCTACGTCGACCTGGCGTTCTTCTCCCTACCGGAAGACCAGGCCGGGGAGGCTGGCCAGCTGGCCCATGAGATGAAAGCCCGCGGCCCGCGGCTGGTGGTGGTCACCATGGGTAGCCAGGGCAGCCTGGCTCACGACGGGCAGATACACACCCAGCCGGCTTTCCCTGTCGAGGTGGTGGACACCCTTGGGGCTGGCGATACCTACATTGGCACCTTTCTGGGTCACTTGTTGAATGGCGCGCTGCTGCCCGTCTGCATGCAAAAAGCCAGCTACGCCGCAGCGCTCACCTGTACCCACCTGGGAGGCTGGTCTTAATCCCCCCCTTCACTTCCCCTCATCCCAAACCAAAGTCCGCTTCAGGAGCTAAGATGCCATACCAAACCATCAAATCCCAAAAACTGTTCGCCCAGGCTCAGGCGCGCTTCGCCGGCGGTGTGGGCAGCGGCACACGCTCCCCCGCCAGCGGGTGGGTGCCGAGCCCGGTCTACGTCGATAGGGGGGAAGGGTCGCACCTGTGGGATGCAGACGGCAACCGATACGTCGATTACTTGATGGCAGGCGGGCCGCTGATCCTGGGCCACCGCCCTAAAGCGGTCATCGACAGGGTATGCCAGGTCATCCAGGAACGCGGCAGCATGTTTGCCCTGGCTCACGACCTGGAAATCGAGGCCGCCATGAAAGTGTGCCAACTTCTGCCCTCTGTGGAGAAGGTGCGCTTCGACAACTCCGGGACGAGCGCGGTGCAGCGCGCCGTGCGCCTGGCGCGGGCGTACACGGGCAAGACCAAGATCGTGCGCTTCGAGGGGCACTATCACGGCTGGTCCGACCAGATGCACTGGAGCAACCGCCCCCCACTGGAAGCCGCCGGGCGGCGCAACGCCCCGCGCGCCGTCCCCAATTCGAACGGCATTCCCGAGGTGCTGGGAAAGACACTGATCGTGTTGCCCTGGAACGACATCGACCTGTTGGAAAAGACGATCCAGGCGCGCAAGCACGAGATCGCCTGCGTGATCACCGAGCCCATCCTGGGCAACCTGGGCGGCCTGCTGCCCAAACCAGGCTACCTGAAAGCCATGCGCCAGCTCACCGCCGATAACGATGTCGTGCTGATCTTCGACGAGGTGCTCACCGGTTTTCGCGTTGCGCCGGAGTGCGCCCAGGGAAAGTTCAGCTTGCTCCCCGACCTGACCACGCTGGCCAAAGCCATGGCTGGCGGTTTCCCCGCCGCGGCCGTGGGTGGGCGCGCCGAAATCATGGACCTGATCTCTTCTGGCGAGGTAATGTATGGCGGCACCTACAACTCCAGCCCGATCGTGACCAGCGCGGTCATCGCCACCCTGAGCGAGCTCTCCCAGCCAGGAGTTTTCCAAAAGATGGAGAAGTTGGGTGTAGACCTGGCGAATGGGCTGGTGGAGCTGGCGCAGCGCGCCGGTTTTCCGGCTTGCTGGAGCGGCGTGGGGAGTATGTTCCAGCTCTGGTTCTGCGACGAGAGCCAGTTACCCTACGACTACCGCAGCGCAGTGCAGGTGCTCAAGAGCAGCCCCTATGCTAAATTCTGGGAGGGCCTGATGAAACGGGGCGTGCTGGTGCAGCCTCGGCAGGACAACTTGTTCCTGCTCTCCACTACCCACAGTGAAGAGGACATCCAGCTCACCCTGCAGGTGGCGAAAGAGACCTTCAAGGAGATGAAGGCTCTGCAGCCACCTGTTCCAGGAAAGTGAGCGCCGCTTCGAGAACGCGCTCCAGCTCCCGCAAAATCTATTTGACGGTGAAGGGCAGCCCGCCGCTGACGATCAGGTGCGAACCGGTCACCTGGTCAGCGTAGGTGGAACACAGGAACGCCACAGCCTTGGCGATGTCGTCGGGGGTCTCCAGCCGCTGGAGTATCAGGCGTTTGCGGTATTCTTCCTTGACGTCTGCGGGAGGAACGTTGCGCTTCGCCCCCTCCTGCTGCCATTCCAGCTCCATCATCTCGGTCTCCACGTCCCCCGGACCGACGGCGTTGACCGTCACGTAGGGCGCCCACTCCTGCGCAGCCACCTGGGTGAGGCCAATGATGGCGAACTTGGCGGCGCAATAAGGCCCGAAGTACTTGGTCACGCAGTTCAATTGGGCGACGTATGAACCCAGGTTGACGATGCGCCCCCACTTGCGGGCGATCATCCCGGGAGCCACCTTGCGCATGAGCAGGAAGGTGCCCTTGGCCATGATGTCGATGTGGCGGTCCCAGTCCTCCTCGCTGCACTCCAGAATGGGCCGGTAGAGCGAGATGCCAGCGTTGTTGACCAGGATGTCGATGTGGCCAAAGCGCTGCAGCCCCTTCTCGACGATCGCATCCACCGAACGGCTGCTGGACACATCCCCAGCCACGGCGTACGCCTGGCGCCCGAGCGCCTGCACTTCCTGGGCGGTGCGTTCGGCGGTCTCAGCCAGCAGGTCGTTGACGATGATGTCCGCCCCATGGCGGGCGAGGCGCAAGGCCACCCCCTTGCCGATGCCGCGCCCGGCGCCGGTCACCAGGGCGATTTTCCCTGTGAAATCCATACCCGTATCCATGATGAAACCTCCTCAGGGTGAAATAATGCCTCGAGCGGTTTTGCCTACTTCACCGCCCCCAGAGTCAGGCCTTCGACGATGTAACGCTGGGCGATGGCGGCGAAGATCAGCATGGGTATTATGGAGACGATCGACGCGGCGGTCATGCCACCCCAGTCGATGGCCGCGTAGCCGCGAAAGCCAGCCACCGCCACAGTGACGGTCTTGGCCACGTCGAAGGTCAGCGCCAGGGCGATGGTCAGCTCGTTCCAGATCCAGATGGCGGTGAGAATCGCCGTGGCGGAGATACCCGGAGCGGTGAGGGGGAAGTAAATCAAGCGCAGCGTTTGCCAGCGCGTGCAGCCATCGATGCGCGCTGCGTCCTCCAGCTCGACAGGAACGTCGGCAAAGAAGCTGCGCAACAACCAGATGGCAAAGGGCAGGACGAACACCTGGTAGACCAGCGCCATGCCAATTTGGGTGTCATACAGCCCGAGGTCCTGGTATAGCACGTACATGGGGATGATGAACAAGAACTCGGGGAACATATACGTCACCAGCAGCCAGACGGTGAAGGTGCGCTTGCCGCGAAAGGTCATCCGGTTCAAGGCGTAGGCAGCCGGGATGCCAAGAAGCAAGGCAAGCGCCACACCCATGACGGTGATGACCACGCTGTTGCGAAAAGCCTGCATGAAGCCGACCTCTTGCCAGATGCGCAGGTAGTTGCTCCACACCGGCTGGAAAAACCACACCGGTGGAACAGCAAAGGCATCCCGTTGCGTCTTGATCGAGATGGTAAATATCCAAAAGATGGGGAAAAGGGTCACCGCAACGGCCAAAAAAGCCAGCAGGTAAGCAAGCAGGGTGACCAGGCGTTTGGTTTTGCGGACGTTCATGTTGGGCGCCTTCGATCAGGTATTTTCACGCTCGCCGACGCGCAGATAAATCATCACCAGGGCGAGGATAATCAAGGAGAAGATGACCATCAAGGTCATCGAGCGGCTCAGCTTCAAGAATTTGAACGCCGTGCGGTATGCCAGGGTCTGCATCGATTCGGTGATCATGTTCGGCCCGCCCCCCGTGGTGCCGAAGATGATGGCAAACACCTTCAGGCAGTCGATGGTACGGAAAATGAGCACGGTGAGCAGCACCGGCTTGAGCATCGGCAGGGTGAGGTAACGAAAGGTCTGCAGGCTGGAAGCCCCATCCACCTCGGCAGCTTCGTAAGGCTCGCGCGGCAGGCTGCGCAGGCCAGCGGAAAGGACAATGAAGACGAAGGCGGTCTGCCACCAGGTGTCCACCATGATGATGGAAGGCATGGCCGTAGAGGGTGCGCCGAAAAAGGCCGAAGTGGGAAGATGGACGAGCTTAAGCAGATAATTGATAATGCCTAAGGTTGGATCGAGCAGTATCTTCCACATCAGGGCGACGATGATGCCGGAGACCATCAGCGGCAGCATCAGCAGGGTGCGCACGATTCCCATACCGAATCCCAGGCGGTTGACGATGATCGCCAGAGTCAGGCCGAGCACAAGCTCCACCACCACCGCGCCGGCTGTGAAGTAAAAGGTTTGTCCCACCACCTGCCAGAAGCTATCATCGCTGAGATACCGGGTATAGTTGCCAAACCAGATGAAGGAAATATCCCCACCCCACTCCCAATCGAAGAAGCTCATCACCGTCGAGTACACCACCGGGTAGATCGAGGTGAGGCCCAGGACGAGCAAAGCCGGGCCGATGAAGAGATAACCGCCCAGCACCTTGACGAGCGAGGCGTCACGCAAATTGGAACGCAGGGATTGCCAGGCAGCCATTAATGGCCTCCAAACCAGGTAAAGCGAAGCGCCTCAACGAAGCCAAGTCGAGACATGAAAAGCAGGGGCAGGCCGGTCTGGCCTGCCCCCACGTCGTGCTGATATGGAACGCGCTTACTGGTTGATGACCTCAAGCGCTTTGTCTTGCAGCTCTTGCGTCGCTTGAGCCGGGTCCTTGCCGCCAAAGATTTCCTGGACGGCGTCGACCACCATGATGACGATCTCCTTCCAGTCCTCACTGAAGACTGCCGTCGGGCGAGAGGTCGCCATAGCGGTTTGCACCGCGCTCACGTAACCGGGATTGAGGGCATCGGTGTAGACGCTGTTATCCCAGGTGGAGAGGCGCGCTGCGCCGCCGGTGGCGGTCCCGATCTTGGGTTCCAGCTCTTTGCTGGTTGCCCACTGGATGAAGTACCAGGCGGCTTCCTTGTGCTCCGAGTTGGCCGGGATGCCCAGGCCCCACATCCAGTGCCCGGTCATCGAACCTTTCTCGGTCGGCGGCAGGGGCGCGTAGCCCACCTTGCCAGCCACCGCAGAGGATTCGGGGTTCTCGTAGCCAGGCCCGAACAGGCTGGCGTCGATGAAGAAAGCCACTTTGCCCTGGGCGAAGAGTTGGTTGGCATCCGGCCAGTCGATGGACTGGATGTTGGATGGGCCAGCCTTCATCAGGGCGGCGTAGTTGGCCAAACCCTCGGCAATGCGCGGGTCGTTGAAGCGGGCGTTGGTCCAGTCGCCGTCGAACCAGATGTTGTACGGCAGCGGGGATGGATCCTCACCCCAGCTATTCAGCACCACGCCGGTCAGGGTGTCGATGACAGTATCCGAGCGGATGCCGCGCATGACCGCGCCGAACACCTCACCGTTGCCCTCGGCTGTGATCTTATTGGCCGCTTCGATCAGCTCAGGGAAGGTCGCGGGCAGCGTGCCACCCAGGTACTGGTCGACCAGGTCTTTGTTGTAGAACAGGATGTAGGCTTCGAAGGTGATGGGGATGCCGTGCAGTTGGGCGCTGGCATCTCCAGGCGGGAACATGGCGCCCATCTGGAAGCCTTCGGGGAAGTCCGCCAGATCATAATCCGGGGAGGTCATGGTCGGGTCTTCCAGGTAGGGCGTGAGCGGGGCTACCTGTCCGGCGGACCACTGGGTGAAGGCGTGGAAGTCCATGGGCAGGAAGTACACGTCGGCAACGGGTTTATCCGAGCCCACCGCCAGGTACATCTTGTCGAAGTACAGGTCCTCGGCAAAAGCTTGCAGGTTGACCTTGATGCCAGTCAGCTCTTCGAACTCGGCGATGTACGGGCGCACGCCCACCGTCCAGGGGTGCTCATTGAGCAGCAGGGTGATTTCCTGTCCGGCAAAGCGCTTCCAATCGAAACCGGCAGGTTGCTCGGTAGCCGTAGGGGCTTCCGTGGCGGCTGGTGCCTCGGTGGCTGCCGGAGCCTCGACGGGCGGGGCTTCCGTGGCAACTGGCTCTTCAGGCGCTGCCTGGGGAGCGCAGGCTGCCAGCAGCAGCGCTGCGACTACCAGCACGTTGATTAGCAAAAGGGTCTTTGATTTCATCGATGTTTTTCCTTGTTGTAGGTACGAATGGGCCAATACTCTCTTCCCTCGTCAAACAGGCGAGAGCAAGGATAGTTCTCGAATGTCGCCTTGCCATCACCTCCTTTCGAAATTTACTCAAACACTCTATCTCAGCAGAATGCTCCAGATCGAGTTCACTCTGGAAGATTCACCACAAGGCGCCGATATCAAGCACTCCAGGCACCGTACGTGGCGTAGACGCGCTCGCGCACGTGCTCGATGAGCTCCTCGGTGACGGGCCTCTCGTCGTAGACGGTGTACCACAGGCCAGCTTGCTTGGCGTACCAGGGGACTTTGCGGATCGCCTCAGCCACCTCATCCCAGGTCACGCCCATCGCTTCGGGGCGGATATCCACGCCGACGCGGTGGATGGCTGCCAGCATTTCCTCCGCCCGGTTGCCCTGCAATA
Organism: Anaerolineales bacterium; assembly: GCA_028687395.1. Classification (GTDB taxonomy): domain Bacteria; phylum Chloroflexota; class Anaerolineae; order Anaerolineales; family UBA4823; genus JAQUAE01. The sequence goes on from JAQUAE010000005.1 coordinate 9,432, forward strand.
ATGAACCGACGTAAACGCCCAGGCAGACCGGCTGTCCGTGGATGAATGGCTTGTGGGTCAGGTACTCGAGGCTGTAGAAGAGGAAATGGTCGCAGCCTTCGATATGGCGCGGGTTCCAGCCAGCGTTATGAAAGGCAGCCCCACCCCAACGGTTGGCGTTCATCAGGATGCGCACACCCTCCTCCGTGACGTCGCGGATATCATCCAGCCCGGCCATCACGCCATCCAGCACGCGTTGGGATTGGCTCGCCAGGCGCGGGTCGTATGGCCACTTAGCCTCGGTCTTGCCCCGCTCGTGAGCCAGCTTCCAATCGAAGAGCGCAGTGTGGTAGCAGAAGATGTCGCCCACCCCACTGCGGTTGAGGATCTTGGGCGCAGCCTGAATGACGTCGAAGTCTACGTACACCGCCTCAGGCACAGCCCAACCGATATAGCGCACCTTGCTCTTGAAGCGCACCGCGGTGCGCTGGCCAAAAGCCGCGTTCACCGACATGGCGGTGGGCACCTGGAAGAGGGGCAAGCGCTTCTTCCAAACAAAGAATTTGGCCACATCCAGCGCCTGGCCGCCGCCCAAACCGATCACGCAATTACACTTGGGCAGGCGTTCTAGGTCCTTGCTCAACTCTTCATACTCCAATGTGCGCACCGTGTACACCCCCGCCAGATTCTTATCGAAGAAGCCCTTGAACTTCGGCCACAGGTCCTCCATGGTGACGACCAGATAAGGGGTGTGGACGAAATTGGGCAGCTCCCCGACCAGGTTTCGACCGTAAATAGTGGTAAATTGATGTCCGGTGTCTTCCATGCATGCCTCCAAGATTATCGTTACGATTATAGTTACTTTCAGACTGAAAGTCAATTTATGGAAGCGGGAAAATGACGGTTATCTCCTATCTCTCATAATGTCTTTACCACGGTGTAAGCCGCCCCAATCAGCCCGGCGAAATCCCCCAATGCGGCAGGCAAGACGCGCACCCGAGCTGCTGGCACCACCACGGTGTGTTTTTGCAGGGCAGCCTGAATGGCGGGCAGGAAGAGTTGCGGTGTGTTCATCACGCCCCCGCTCAAGACAAGCACTTCCGGGGTGAAGAAACTGACCACGTTCGCGATTCCCAGGGCAAGGTACTCGGCGGCAGCCTCCACGACGCTCTTAGCCAGCGAGTCGCCACGCAACGCCGCCTGGGCGACGATCTGGGTGTCGATCCTCCCGGCGTCGCCGGAGGCCAGGGATAAGAGCAGCGAATCGGGGTGTTTTTCGACCCCCAATTGCGCCTGGCGGGCGATGGCCGAGCCTGAAGCCAGCGATTCCCAGCAGCCTCGCGCCCCGCAGTAGCAGGGCGGGCCGGAGGGATCCAACACATGGTGGCCACCCTCGGGGTGGGCGCCATCCAAACCGCGCAGAATCTCGCCCTCCAGGACGAAAGCCGTGCCAAGGCCCGTGCCCACAGTCACGGCGTACAGGCGGCTCACCCCCTTGCCTGCCCCAACCCAATATTCTCCCAGAGCTGCGGCGTCGGCGTCGTTTTCCAGCCTCACCGGCACCTGGAAGCGCTCCTGGAGCCGGGCGACCACGGGTACACGCTCCCAACCCGGTAACGTATAGGGATTATTTATGAAGCCGCGCCGCGGGTCGACTGGTCCGGTGGCGCCCACCCCGATTCCCGCCAGCCGCGCCGTCCCGCTGGCCGCAAACGTCTTCTCCACCAGGTCGAAGATGCGCCCCAAGCCGGCTTCCACCCCCTCTTCGGCGCGTATGGGGCACTGATTGGTAGCCATCAGGCCGCCGTGTGTATCCACCAGGCCCACGCGCACATTCGTCCCCCCCAGGTCGATCCCAATAACAAAATTAACCTCCACCACCATGCTCTCCTTGCCTTAATCGCGATTGATGATCTCCAGCATCTTGTCGTGCAGGCGCCCGTTATCCGCCAGGATGCCAGGCTGGCCCAGGTGAAAGGGCGAGCCGTCGCATGCGCTGATTGCACCCCCCGCTTCGGCGGCAATCAACGCCCCGGCTGCCATGTCCCAGGGCGCCAGGTCGCGCTCCCAGAAGGCATCCAGCCGGCCTACGGCCACGTGGCACAAGTCCAGGGCGGCGGCGCCATCACAGCGCACACTGAGGGCACTCTTGACAAACCGGGCCCAGGTCGCCACGTTGTCCTGGTCGGTCGTCCAGGCATCGTAGGGGAACCCGGAACCCACCAGCGCCTTCCCCAGCTCGCCGGTCGTCGATACGCGGATGGGGTTGCCATTCAACCGGGCACCGGCGCCCTTCTCGGCGGTGTAGAGCTCGTCCAGAACCGGGTTGTAGACCACCCCCAGCACCACCTCCCCCGCCTGCTCCAGGGCGATGGACGCGGCGAAGAAGGGAAAACCATGGGCATAATTGGTCGTGCCGTCCAGCGGGTCCACGATCCAACGCGCCCCGTGCGCCTGGTGGTTGTTTACCCCCTCCTCACCCAGAAAGCCGTAATCCGGATACGCGGCCGCTAGCATCTCCTGCAGGATGGTTTCGGACTTGCGGTCCACCTCGGTGACGATGTTGATTTCGCCCTTGTAGTCGATATTCAGTGGGATAGCGAATTGCTGGCGCAAGATCCGGCCAGCCACGCGTGCGGCGTCGATAGCAACTGAGAGATGTGACATAATCGATTCACCTTGTCGAGGCGCGCCTTCCCGGGCTCAATCCATCCACGCCCCCCCGTTCACGTTGATCGCCTCGCCGGTGATGAAATCGGCGTCGCTGGAAGCCAGGAAGAGGATCACCTTGGCGACGTCCTCGGGATACTCGATGCGCCCCAAGGGGGTGTCCGCGATGTAGGATTGGAACACCTGCTCGGTGGTCATGCCGCGCAGCCTGCCCTCCCAAACCAGCTCGCGCTCTTGCATGGGGGTAGCAACGTACCCCGGGCAGACGGCGTTCACCGTGATCTTGTGCGCTGCCAGCTCCTTGGCCATCGCCTGAGTCAGGCCGACCACGCCGAACTTGGTGTAGACGTAATGGGCGAGGAAGGGAGCGTTGCCGCCGCGCTTGCCAGCCATCGAGGCGTTGTTGATGATCTTGCCGGGCACCCCCAGGCGCACCATGTGCCGGGCGATCTCCTGGGAGCAGAAAAACACGCCGCTGCCACTCACGGCGTGCATCTTGTCCCACTCCTGGGGGGTGATGTCCAGGAAGGGGGTCATGGTGGAAATGCCGGCGTTGTTCACCCACACGTCCAACTTGCCGAAGCGCTCGACGATCTCAGCGATGACCCGCTTCACTTCGGCCCGGCCGGTGACGTCCAAATGCCACGCCTGGGCTTTCCCGCCCTTGGCCTTGATGCCGGCGACGACTTCCTCGGCCATGGGCAGGTTGATGTCGGTCACCGCTACGGTAGCGCCTTCTGCGGCAAAGAGTTCGGCGATACACTTGCCCATCCCCATCGCTGCGCCGGTGACAGCGGCGAATTTGCCTTGCAATCGCATGGTATTCTCCTTTTAACAATACAAGTGGTAGCTGATGATTTACCTGCCGGCCAGCCAGCTCACATCTGGCCGGAGATCTTTGCCAGGCGGGGAAACTTGTCCTTGAGCGATTCGTAGATTTCCCGGTAAAGACCGAACAACTGTTGGTAGCGAGCGTGGTTGTTGCCGTCGGGTTGAGTGACAGAGGAAATCTTGATGTAGCGCTCGATCTCGTCCCAGGCGGAAAACGCGCCCACGCCCATCCCGGCGCAAAATGCCGCCCCCAGTGAGGAGCCGGGGTGGTCCGCCACCTGCTCTAGCCGGATGCCCAGCACGTCCGCGGTGACTTGCTTCCAGAGGGCCGAGCGCGCCCCGCCATTTGCACAACGAGCGTAGGTGGGCGTCAGCCCGTGCTCCTCGAACACCTTCAGGTGGTGGTAGAAGCCGTAGGAAATGCCCTCCAAGACCGCCCGGAAGACGTGGGCGAGGGAGTGGGTGAGGGTCAGGCCGACCAGCGTGCCGCGCGCCAGCGGGTCCTGGACGGGGGTCTTCTCGCCCAGGAAGTACGGCAGCAGAATCAGCCCATCCGAGCCGGCGGGAATGGCGGCCGCGGCGCTATCCAGCTCTTCGTAAGCGGCGTGCGGAGCGAACTGGTTGCGGAACCACTTGATCAGGCTGCCGCTGGAGGCCATGCACCCGCTGGCAATGTACTTGCCGGGGATGTCGTGGTAATCCAGGAAGAGGCGATGGTCGACCAGGACCTCATCCAGGCTGATCATGATGTCGCCCGCCCCACCCAGTTTAACCAGCAAATCACCCTGATTCTTCAACCCGGAGGAGAAGGAGGAGGCGATGTGGTCGGCGCTGCCCGCCACAACCGGTGTGCCCTCCTTCAAGCCGGTCAACCTGGCCGCTTCGCGGGTCACGGCGCCGACGACGTCCGAGGGCCAATACACCGGCCCGAGCAGGTTGCGGTCGATGGTGGAAAGGGCCAGGATCTCGTCGTCCCAATCCTCGCGGTACAGGTCGAAATAACCGCTCTCCAGCGCCCAATTGCGTTCCAGGTAGAAGGCGCCGGCCAGGCGATGGGTGATGAACTCGTAAGAGCCCATCAGGTGGGCGGCTCTTTCCAGGACGGCGGGTTCATGGCGGCGCAGCCAGAGGATCTTGGTGCCGATGGTCTGCTGGGTAATGGCGCTGCCCGTACGGCGCAGGATGTCGGCAGCGTCGGTCTTGCTGCGCAGGTACTCGATCTCCTCCACGGCGCGGGCGTCGTTTTGCTGGATGGAATTGCGCAGCACTTTGCCGTTCTTATCCAGGAGCACGATGGTGGGCACCATGCCGCTTACTCCCACGGCCGCCACCCGGTCGGGGGTGATCCCGGCCTGCTGCAGGCAGTCGGGAATCCCCCGGCAGACGTTCTCCCACCACTGGTTAGCGTCCTCTTCGGCCCATCCCGCCTTCTGGGAGAGCAGCGTCGAGCTCTTTTCTGTGGAAGACACGACGCGCCCGTCGAGATCGATGAGAATGATCTTGGTGGCAGTAGTGCCAATGTCGATCCCCATCAGGATCACGGTTGCTTTCCTCTCGCTTCTTTGACAGCCTGCATGAAAGCCTGGACGCGCTTCTCGTCCACCGGGTTCCAGGTGTAGCCATCCACTTTCAGGCTGGAGCCGACGATGACGCCATCGGCGATGGTGAGGTACTTGCAGATGTTCTCGGCCTTAGCGCCAGTGTTGAGCAGCATAGGGGTGGCGCCAACCGCTTCCTTGACTTCCTTCAATACATCCAGTTGGGGCTCCATGCCAGCAGTCATGCCTGAGACCAGGATGGCGTCGGCCAGAGAGGAGACGACTGCGCTCTTGGCGCGCTGCCCGATGGTGCGCGTGCCCAGGAAGGAGGCGAATTCTGGGGTAACGTTGAAGAAAACCTTGATGTGATCGGCGCTGATGTTGTGGCGGTAGCGTAGCGTGGCGGCGGCGTCGGTGCTCCACAAACCCATGTCGCTCTCGTACACGCCGGTGAAGACCTCGCGCACGAAGGAGGCGCCAGTCGCCATGCCGACGGCGATCGGCAGGCGGGGATCCCACAGGAAATCCACGCCGAAGGGCCTGTCGGTGGGGCGCAGCTCGGTGATCACGCTCGCCATCACCGCCGCGGCCTCCAGGTCGGCGTGCAGGGCGTATGGGCGGTCGCCCTCGTTGCAGAACAGGATGCCATCCACGCCACCCGCCAGCAGCTTGCGCATATCGGTGCGCATATCTTCCAGCATGCCGGAGATGCCTTTCTTGGCGTCGTACATAGGCGTGCCGGGAAGCGGCGGGAAGTGGGCCATAGCTATGACCGGTTTGGCGATGCCAAACAGTTGTTGCAGCGCATCTTGACTCATCTCGTTGACCTCTGGGTTGTTTTGGACTGATAACGGTGACCTGCCATCCTGCAGGATGGCAGGAGGATTATGCCTGGATGACGCGCACGTTAGCGCTGGCTAACGCCTGGGAGAGTTGCGCCCCAGGGGCTTTGTCCGTGACCAGCACGTTAACGGCGCTCAAGGGGGCGATCGTCACCGTGGCGATGCGGTCGAATTTGCTGGCGTCGCAGGTGACGATGACCTCTTTGGAGACCTTCAACATGGCTTGCTTGACCAGCGTGTCGTCCCAGTTGTATTCGGTGAAGCCAGCCCAGGCGTCGACGCCTCCCACGCCCATGAAAAAGCGGTCGATGTGAAAGATCTCGAAGGCGCGGTGGGACAGTTCGCCGATCATCGATGTCTCGCCGGGGCGGACGATGCCCCCCGGCAAGATCAAGCGGATGTGCGGCTGGTTCACCAGGATGGTGGCAATCAACAGGCTGGGGGTGATCACGGTGATGTTGCGCTTGGACACCAGGCAGCGGGCGATCTCGTAGGTCGTCGACCCGACGTCCAGGCCGACAAAATCGCCATTGGCCACTAATTGCGCCGCCTGGGCGGCAATGCGTTTCTTCTCTTCGATGTGCACGGTGCTGCGCAGGGCGAGGGTGGGCTCGTAAGAGCGCCCGCGCACGCTTACCCCGCCACCATGCACCCGCTTGACCAGCCCCTCGCTCTCCATATCGGTCAGGTCGCGACGGATGGTCATCTCGGTCACGTTAAGCTGTTCAGCCAGGTCCGACACCCTGACCGTCCCCTGGGTCTCAACAGCCGAAAGGATATATTTGCGGCGACTCACCTGGTCCATATTTTTGTTA
>JAQUAE010000249.1 GCA_028687395.1 Anaerolineales bacterium
CCGCACATCTATATCCTCTACGTGCGCGGCATGGGCGAAAGCATCGCCGGCTACTTCTCCACCATGGACGAGTACACCTCATTGGTGAATGAATACACCAACAGCCACGAGATGTTCCTCTTCAGCGCCGATAACGTCACCTTCGACGAAGAATTCACCTACGGCGTGCTGGCTCACGAATTCCAGCACATGATTCACTGGTACCGCGACCGCAACGAAGAATCCTGGGTGAACGAAGGCTTCTCCGAACTGGCGACCTTCCTCAACGACTACAGTGCAGGCGGTTTCGACGGCCTGTACGTGATGGACCCCGACGTGCAGCTCAACGTCTGGCCCGTCCAGCACGAGCTCTCCGGCCCGCATTACGGCGCCTCGTTCCTCTTCATGACCTACTTCCTGGACCGCTTCGGGGAAGACGCCACCAAAGCGCTGGTCAGCCATAGCGAGAATGGGTTGGAGAGCATCGACCTGTTAATGGCCGAGATGGACAAGAGCGACCCGCTCACCGGTGAGACCATCTCTGCCGATGACATCTTCGTGGATTGGACCGTGGCCACCTTCTTGCAAGATGAGCGCGTCGACGATGGGCGTTACATCTACCACAATTATCCCGACGCCCCCCAGCCATCCGAAACGGAGGACATCGACGAGTGCTCGCCTGAGGAGCGCACCCGCGACGTTAGCCAGTACGGCGTGGATTACATACGCATCCGCTGCGATGATAGCGCCACCCTGCGCTTCGAGGGATCTACCGTGACGGGCATCCTGCCTGTTGACCCCCACTCCGGTTCCTACGCCTTCTGGTCGAATAAGGGCGACGAATCGGATATGACCCTGACCCGCTCCTTCGATTTCAGCGAGGTCACCGGCCCGCTCACCTTGAATTACTGGACCTGGTACGACATCGAGAAGGATTTCGACTACCTCTACCTCTTGGCTTCGACAGACGGCGAGCGGTGGGAAATCCTGCACACCCCATCCGGCACCCCAGACGATCCCACCGGTGCCAACTTCGGCTGGGGCTACAACGCCAAGAGCGGTACCAGCGATTACGAGAACGGCGAGGCGATCTGGATCGAGGAAAGCGTGGACCTGTCGCGCTTCGCCGGCAAACAGGTGCAACTGCGCTTCGAGTACATCACCGACGCGGTGGCTAATGGCGAGGGCTTTCTGCTCGACGACCTGTCCATCCCCGAGATCGACTACGCCACAGACTTCGAGAGCGACGACGACGGCTGGCAGGCAGCCGGCTTTGTGCGCATACAGAACGTGCTGCCGCAGACCTACCGTTTGACCTTAATCACCAAGGGGCGGGAGACCCAGGTTCAACACCTGACGCTCAATCCAGGCAACACCGTGGAGGTCCCCCTCGATTTCGATGGAGATCTCAAAGAAGCCATCCTGATAGTGTCTGGGACAACGCGCTTCACCATCCAGCCCACGGCCTACCGCTATTACTTCACCCCTTAACCAGGACGTTCACTGCCGTGCCAGGCTGGCTGGTGAGCGCCTGCCATAAGGGGCATTCGAGAATCAAAAGGTAGCCGAAAGCAACCGGCTACCTTTTGGGTTAACTTGGTAAAGCCCGGGGTTGAACCTTACGCACCCTTTTGCGGAGCGCGCAGGGAAGCCAGTTGTTGCTCCAGCTCGGTCCGTCGCGCGGCGGCAGCCTGCCTCACTTCATCGCTCAACTGCTTGCTCCTCTCCTGGATTTGAGTGCGCATCTGCTCGCCCGAGGAGGGCGCCAGGAGCAAAGCCAGCGTGGCGCCCACCAGTGCGCCCATGGCTAAACCCGAAAGAAAGCTGATTATCCTCTGCATGCTAGTCTCCTCGCATAGGGATGGGCGTGAATTCTTGATCGCACATATTATAATGTGAAAAGTGTGCGTAGCGCCGAGGTGAGCCGCGCCATTATTCGTCTCATGATCGATAACCGCCTTCCATTCATCGATTTGCACCGCCACCTGGATGGCAATGTGCGCCTGGAAACCATTCTGGAACTGGGTCAGCAGCACCACCTGCCGCTGCCCGCCTGGGACGTGGAAGGTCTGCGCCCTCACGTGCAGGTCACGGAGCCGCAACCCGGGGTGATGGCTTTCATCGCCAAGTTCAAATGGATGACAGCGGTGCTGGTGGATTACACCGCCTGCCAGCGGGTGGCTTACGAAAACGTGCTGGATGTCCGCGACGAGGGCTTGGATTACGCCGAGCTGCGCTTCAGCCCGCTGTTCATGGCTGAAACCCACGCCCTGTCGCCGGCTGGCGTGGTCGAGGCGGTCGTCGACGGGGTGGAAGCCGGCGTGCGTGAAGCGCGCGTGCCTGTCAACCTGATCGGCATCCTCAGCCGCACCTACGGTCCGCAGCGCGCGTCTGATGAGCTGGAGGCCATCCTGGCTTACCGCGAGCGGTTCGTGGGCTTGGACCTGGCGGGAGACGAAACCAACTACCCGGGTGGGCTGTTCGTCGAGCACATCCGTCGCGCCCGGGAAGCCGGCCTGCACATCACCATTCACGCCGGGGAATCCGACGGGGCGCAGAGTGTGTGGCAGGCGGCAAAGGAGCTGCACGCCGAGCGCATTGGGCACGCCGTACACGCCTGCGAGGGCCCAAGCGTGATCGAGTATCTGGTCGAAAACAAGATCGGCATCGAAGCCAACCTGACCAGCAACGTGCAAACCAGCACCGTGACGAATTACGCCAGCCACCCGATGAAAGCATTTCTGGAGAAGGGGTTGCTGGCCACGCTGAACACGGACGACCCTGGGGTAAGCGGCATCACCTTGAAATACGAATACGAAGTCGCCGCGCCGCTGGCTGGGTTGAGCCAGGAGCAAATCCACCAGGCGCAGCGCAACGCCTTAGAAGTGGCATTCTTGTCTCCCTCCGAAAAGTCTGCCCTGTTGGAGCGCAAACACGCCTCATGATCATCCTCTCGATCGGTATGCCCCGCGCCGGCTCCGGGTGGTATTACAACCTGACCCACGACCTGGTGGTTGCCAACGGCGGGCAACCCGCGCGGACGATCCGCGAGCGCTACCACCTGCAGCGCATCCTGACCGAGGTCAATTGCAACATCGGCGCACTCACCCCACGGCGCCTGTTGAGCGTCCTGGTACCCTCGCTGCTCGGCAACACCTTCGTCATCAAGGCGCACGCCGCGCCCACGCCCTTCGCCATGCTGCTGATGCGCACGGGCCAGATGCAGGGCGCGTACATCTATCGCGACCCGCGCGACGCCCTGCTCTCGGCGTATGAGAACGGGCAGCGCACCCGTGAGAAGAACAGCCCAAACGCCTTCTCCCACCTGATCGATTTCGAAACCACCCTGGCCTTCATGCAGGAATATGTGCGCATCTCCACCGCTTGGCTCGCCTTGCCCTACGTTCACCATACACGCTACGAAACGCTGTTGAGTGAGTATCCCGGCGAGGCAGGGAAGCTGGCGCGCTTCCTCGACCTGCCCGAGGACTCGCCGCCGATGAGACAGGTCATCGAGAGCTACCGCCCCGAGCAAGCCACCCCCGACCAGAAAGGGATGCACTTCCGCAAGGGCAAAATCGGTCGCTTTCGCGAGAAGATGAGCGCTGAGCAATGCGCCGCCATGTGGCAGGCGTTTCAACCCTACCTGGAACGGATGGGGTATCCCCCATGAGTTGTGCGGCGCCGGCGATCCGGCCACAGCCCTACCACACGCAGCGGGGCTTGCCATAATCCACTTTTTGTAGATAATAAAGGTGCTGCTCGCAACCGAATGGAGCGAGACAGCGCAGAATATTCAACCTTATCCGCTTACGGACTCTACCTTCGCCAAAGGAGGGCACCATGTCATCTCAC
>JAQUAE010000250.1 GCA_028687395.1 Anaerolineales bacterium
TAGCCGCCCCAGTTAGCCAGCACGGCAGTCATGAACTCGGCCGGGTGGTGCGTCTTGCACCAGGCTGAGCGCCAGGCGACCTGAGCGTAGGAGGCGGCGTGGGCTTTGGGGAAGCCGTAGCCGGCAAAGGCCGCCATCAGCTCCCAGATGCGTTCGGCCGTCTCAGCGGGCATGGCGTGTTTGCGCGCCGCCCCGTTGAGGAACGCCTCCTTTAGGGTTTGCATTTGTTTGCCCGGATCGAAGTGGCTCATCGCTCTGCGCAGCAGGTCGGCTTCTGCCAGGCTGAAGCCAGCCAGCTCGTGAGCGATGCGCAGCACCTGTTCCTGGTAGAGGATCACCCCGTAGGTATCCGCCAGCAGGCTACCCAGCGCCGGGTGCAAGTGGGCGACCGGCTCCTGCCCCAGGTGGCGGCGGACGAAGGCGTCCTTCAAGCCGCCGGTGAGCGGCCCGGGGCGGTAGAGCGCCAGGGCAACCAGGATGTCGTCCACGCTGCTGGCCTGAATCTCGCGCAACGTGGCGCGCATGCCTGGGCTCTCGATCTGGAAGCAGCCGATAGTGCGGCCAGCGCGCACGGTTTGGGCGGTCGCCGCGTCGTCCTGGGGGATGGCCTCCAGCACCTCCAGGCGTTTCGGAGCTGGCGGCGGGATCTTCTTGCTCAGCCCTTCAGCGACATCGCCCAACACGCTCAAGCCGCGAATCCCGAGCAGATCGATTTTGACCAGCCCCAATCGCTCGATGGAATCCAGGTCGAATTGGGTGATGACGATGCCCTTGTTGGAGAGCATCGTGGGCGCCAGGTCGGTCATCGGTCCGGGGGAGATGACCAGCCCGCCGGCGTGGATGGAGAGGTGGTGGGGCGCCTCGCGCAACGCCAGCGCGTGGCGGAAGATGGCCTGGTAGCGCGGGGCGCGGTAGCGTTCCTCCAATTCGGTGTAAGGGGAGCTGCGGGCTTGGGCTCCTCCCCGGGAAGGTCCCCAGCCGCGGTAGGGCAGGGCGTCCACCAGCTTGTTGACCTCCGCGACCGGCAAGCCGTACGCCTTGGCGACCTCGCGCAGCGCCGAGCGCGAGCGGAAGCGGTTGATGGTGCCCACCATCGCCACGCGGTCTTCTCCGTAGGCGGCAACCACGTAGCGGATGACGTCGTCCCGCCGGCGTGAGCACAGGTCGGTGTCGATGTCGGGTGGAGTGGCGCGCGCCGGATTCAGGAAGCGCTCGAAGTAGAGATCCAGGCGCAGCGGGTCGGGGGTGGTGATGCCCAGGCAGTGGGCTACCAGGGAGGACGACGCCGAGCCGCGCGAGGCGGTGGGAATATCCGCCCGCCTGGCGAAGCCGAGGATATCCTGCATGATGAGGAAAAGCGGTGTGTAGCCCTTCTCTTCGATGACGCCTAGCTCGTGTTCCAGGCGCGTGCGGATGGCGTCATCCACCCTGCCGTACAGGCGCTCCGCTCCAGAATAGGCCATCTGGCGCAGCGCCTGGATGGGGGAGAGGTCGCCCGGGGGGTGCACTTGGGGAAAGCGCGGCTGGTCGAGAGGCAAACGCAACTGGCAGCGCCCGGCGACCTCCAGGGTAGCATCCAGCGCCTGCGGCAGGTCCGCGAAGAGCGCGCCCATCTCCGCCGGGTCGAGAAAGCTGACCTGGGGTGGAGCCAGCGCTTCGGCGGGTAGGTCATCCAGCTTGCGATTCAAGCGTATGGCGCTGATCACCCGCTGCAGCTCGGCTTGTTCAGGCTTCAGGGTGTAGATGTCGTGCGTGGCGACGACGGGCAGGCGCATCCGTTTAGCCAGGGAAGCCAATCGTTGGGTGTGTGCAAGGTCGGCTTCCGTCTGGCGTTGCAGCTCGATGTAGAGTCGCTCGGGGAAGACTTCGCTCAAGCGCTGCAGCAGGAGCAGCAGTTGGCGTTCATCATTGTGCAGGTTTGCCAGGCGCAGGTCGCCGGTCAGGCAGATCAGCCCGGCGTTGGCGTCCGCCAGGCGTTCGTAGGGCAGGCTATCTGATGCGATGGCAGCCGGCTCGCCGAGCAGGGCGCTGCTCAAGCGGCAGAGGTTGCCCCAACCCTGCATGTTCATGGCCAGCAGGGCCAGCGCCAGGCGGTGCGCCTGGGGGCCGTTTTGCGGTCGGGTTTCGGCTGGCGAGGCGACTTCCGGGAGAGAGGCCTTCAATTCCAGGCCCAGAAGCGGGCGTACACCGGCGGATTGGCAGGCTTCGTGGAACTCGATCGCGCCGGTCAGGTGGGCGTGATCGGTCAACGCCAGGGAGGGCATGCCGCACCCGGCCGCAGCCTGCGCCAGATGCTCTGGCGAGGACGTCCCGCGAAGGAAGGAATAATAGGAGTGAACGCGCAGATGGACAGGCATAGGGAAATCGAGGGAAAGCGCTTTCCCCACGCCTAATTATAGCGCACAAATGTTCCAATAACCCAAGTCCTTGCCGCTAGCCGCATCAGGGATGTGGCGGGCACGGGCGCAGCGAGATCAACCAGCCTTCCTTCCGCGTTGGGGCTCCTCCTGCAGCAGCCTTTCTACAGCCTGGCTTTCCAGGCTGTGCGAGAGCAGGTAACCCTGAGCGTACTCACAATCGAGGTTACGCAAGCGCTCGAACTGCTCCTGGGTTTCCACCCCCTCGGCAATCGCCTCCACCTTCAGTTCGTGGGCCAGCTTGATGATCGTCTGGATGATCTCCGGGCCGTTATCCTGCATGCCTGAACCGCTGATGAAGGAGCGGTCGATCTTGATGGCATTGATGGGTAACATGTGCAGGTACAAGAGCGAGGAGTAGCCGGTTCCGAAGTCATCGATGTGCACTTCGACGCCCAGGCTCTGCAGGCGGTTCAGGATGTCGATGGCCAGCTCGGGATTGTCCATGATCACGCTCTCGGTGATTTCCAGGCGCAGGGCGTGCGGGTCCAGTCCGGTCTCATCGAGCGCCTGGCGCACCTCGGTGAAGAAATCGGTCTGCGAGAATTGCTTGTTGGAGAGGTTCACGCTGACGGTCAGGGGAGGTTGGGTAGGGAAGGCAACATGCCAGGCGTGCATCTGGCGACAGGCCTCTTGCAACACCCAACGGCCAATGGGGATGATCAAGCCGGTCTCCTCAGCGAAGGGGATGAACTCGGCCGGGCGCACCAGCCCCCTCTTGGGATGTCGCCAGCGGACGAGGGCTTCGAAGCCGATCATGCGCACTGATTTGACTGAGTAGATCGGCTGGTAGTGGACCTCGAGCTCTTGATGGTCGAGGGCGTACCTCAGGTCGCTTTCCAATTCAAGGTTGGCGGTGACGTAGGCGCGCATGGCGCTGTTGAAGACGACGTACTGCCGGCGCCCCTGCTCCTTGGCGCGGTACATAGCGATGTCGGCGTCGCGCAGCATCTCTTCCGGCTTCTTGTAGCCCTGCGTGCTGAATACCACCCCGATGCTGGTGGTGATGACCATCTGGTGACCGGCTAAGGTGAAGGGTTCAGTCATCTCGATTAGGATGCGCTCGGCAACTTGTGTGGCGTCGTCGTTGGACTCCAGGTCTTCGAGCAGGATGACGAACTCGTCGCCTCCAAAGCGGGCGATAGTGTCGGAGGTGCGCAAGCAAGTCTGCAGCCGGCGCGCCGCGGCGATCAACAACTGGTCGCCCAGCACATGCCCCAGGCTGTCGTTGACTGTCTTGAAGCGATCCAGGTCGAGGAAGAGCACGGTGAACCAGCCGTCCTTGCGCCGTTTGTTACGCTGGATGGCGTGCTGCAGGCGATCCATGAATAACGCCCGGTTGGGTAAGCCGGTGAGCGAATCGTGGAAGGCGTTGTGGGTGAGCTGATCCTCCGCAAACTTGCGTTCGGT
>JAQUAE010000251.1 GCA_028687395.1 Anaerolineales bacterium
GTACGAGCCGTCCTCGCGCCGCACGATGTCCGGGTCGCGCGCCTGCGCCTCGTCGGGTATCTCGCCCACCAGCGCTTCCAGGATGTCGCTCGCCGTCAGCGCTCCCTCGATGCCGCCATACTCGTCGATCACAAAGGCAATCTGCGAGTGCGATTGCTTCATGACCGCCAGCGCCCGGAAGGCGGGCATGTTCTCCGGCACCAGCACCGGCGGCCTGAGCAAGGACTCCATTTTCAACCCCTCCCCCTCTAGGAGCTGGGCAAGCAGCTCCTCCGCCAGCACCAGGCCCACCAGGTTGTCCAGCCCGCCGCGCGCCACCGGGTAGTAAGTCTGCTTGCTGGTTTGGATGCGGGCGCGATTCACCTCGGGCTCGTCCTCCAGGTCCAGCCAGACGAGCTCGGTGCGCGGCGCCATCAGCCCACCGGCCCTCTGGTCGCCCAGGCGGAATACCTGCCCGACGAGCTCCTCCTCCTCTGCTTCGAAGACGCCCGCCTCCGCGCCGTGCTCGAGCAGTATCTTGATCTCCTCCTCGGTGATTTCCGGTTCAGCCGCCTGGCGCACGCCCAGCAGGCGCAAAACCTGGCTGCTGGAGAAACTCAGCAGGTGCACCAGCGGCCTCACCAGGCTCGAGAAGCGGTACATCGGCGCAGCCACGGCCGCGGCGATGCGCTCGGCGTTGAACAGCGCGTATTGCTTGGGCGCCAGCTCCCCGAACACCAGTGAGGTGTAGGTGATCGCCGCCACCACCAACCCGACGCTGATCGTCTCGGCGTACCTCGCCAGCGCCGGGACGCGGGAGAAGGCCGGCGCCAGTTGCTGCGCCAGCGTCGCACCGCCGTACGCCCCTGCCAATATGCCCACCAGCGTGATCCCGATCTGCACCGCGGCCAGGAAATGGGCCGGATCCTTCGCCAGCCGCAACGCAGCCGCAGCGCGCCGGTCGCCTTCCTCGGCCTGCCGTTCCAGGCGCGCCTTGCTCGCCGATACCACTGCCATCTCCGACATCGCCAGGACGCCGTTGGCTGCGATCATCAGTAGCAGGATACTGATTTCGAATGCTATCGCTGGGTTCATCTCTTTCCTTCTTTATTCTTGATGCTGGAAAAATTGTATCAGATGATTCCCTCCTCCTTGGCGAATGTCATCGACAGCCTGATGATTCATTGCCCGTTCCGCTGTGTCTTGCGCCAGTCCGCCCGCCGCGCTCCCCCGATCCCCATGCCCCAGACATCGCGCCTGCTAAATTCGAGTAAATCCGACAAAAGTCGTAGATTTATCTGCCCTTTCGCCCTATCCTTGGCGGTGGCTGAGCTGCCGGGCGGGCGCCTGGGCGGCCCCGCCTTGCCGGTCACCGCGCTGGCTTCCGCGCCTGCTGGCGACCACTCATCCAAACCCAAAGAAGGAGGCAGTTATGGCACCAAAGATTTTTGCCGATTGGAGGCAGAACGTGATCTTCTCCCCGGAAGGCCCCACCCCCACGCCGTTGTACGCCGATGGGCCGGTCAAGGTGGTCCTGGCCGGCTTGCAGGCGGGAGGCGCCATCCCGCCCCACCCTGAAGGCCTGTCGGTGTACCACTTCCTGGAAGGCCGCGGCCGCATGCAGGTCAACGCCGAGCGCCTCGACGTCCAGGCTGGTATGACCGTCATCCTGGATGCCGGCGACGTGCGTGGCCTGGAGGCCGATACCGACCTGGCCTTCCTGGCCACCCGCCTTTCCCTGCCCGGCAACGCCTGAGAGCCGGGAGGGCTATGCTACGCCCGATATCCACCCCCTCCTGGTGCACTTTCCCATCGCCCCCCCTGCTCATGACCAGCGTGGCTCTCGACCGGGCTGGCCTGCGTTGGCCTGGGCGCGGACTGGAACGCGCTGCCTGGGTCACCCACCTGGGCGATTCTCCCCCGTCTATTTCGGATAATTTTTGTTAGAATTGACACGCAGCAATATTCCACCTGGAGGTGCCACGTGGCGCATTATCGCTATCTGATCGTTGGCGGCGGGCTGAGCGCGGCTTCCGCTGTGCAGGGAATCCGGCAGGGTGACGCCCAGGGTTCGATCGGCCTATTCAGCATGGAGACCGACCCGCCCTATAACCGCCCGCCGTTGAGCAAGGCCTTGTGGAAGGGCAAGTCCCTGGAGAGCATCTGGTTACCGGCGGACCAGGAGGGCCTCGCCCTGCACCTCGGGCGCCAGGTCGTCGCCCTCGATCCCCGCCAGAAATCCATCCAGGACGACCTGGGCGGGGTGCACAGTTATGAGAAGCTGCTCCTTGCTACCGGTGGCGCGCCGCGCCGCCTGCCATTCGGCGGGGAGGAGGTGATCTATTTTCGCACCCTGCAGGACTACCACCGCCTGCGCGCCCTGAGCGCTGCAGGGAAGCCCCTGGCGGTCATCGGCGGCGGCTTCATCGGCTCCGAGATCGCCGCCGCCTTGGCCATGAACGGCGTCTCTGTCAGCCTGATCTTCCCCGAAGCCGGCATTGGCAGCCGCATCTTCCCGCCCGACCTCTCCCGCTTCCTGAACGAGTACTACGCCAGCAAGGGTGTGCAAGTCTACTCAGAGGAGTCGATCAGCGACCTGGAAGCCAGGAACGGGCAGGTGGCGCTACTCACCCAGAGCGGCAAGCAGATCCTTGCCGGCGGGGTCGTCGCCGGCCTGGGCATCCAACCCAACCTGGAGCTGGCGCGCTATGCTGGCTTGAACGTGCGCAACGGCATCCTCGTGGGTGAAACCCTGCAGACCAGCCAGGCCGATATCTATGCTGCCGGGGATGTTGCCGAGTTCTCCAGCCCTCAATTGGGGACAACCATGCGTGTGGAACACGAGGACAACGCCAGGAACATGGGGGTGGCTGCCGGGCGCAACATGGCGGGGATGGCGGAGCCCTACCGCCACCTGCCCTTCTTCTATTCTGACCTGTTCGAGCTGGGTTACGAAGCGGTGGGCGAGCTGGATTCACGCCTGGAGACCGTCGCGCATTGGGAGGAGCCCTACCAAAAAGGGGCCATCTTCTACCTGAAGGACGGGTGGCTGCGCGGCGTGCTCTTGTGGAACACCTGGAACCTGGTCGACGCTGCGCGCCGCCTGATCGGCCAGCCTGCCCCTTCGCGCCCCGAGCAGCTCGCCGGATTGCTGCAAGCCTCGGCTTAGGCGAGCTTCACCCCCCAGGGTCTCCTCCAGGAGTGCCGCCAGGTTCATATCGCCAGGTCCCTGGCGGGCCTGGCTGGTGGCTTCCTCCTCGGCGCGCTCTGCCAGTTCCTCCACCAGGCTGGCGGCTCGCGCCTTCGCCTCCGCGCTGCTAACCGGATGCTCTGCCAGGGTTTGCGCCAGGCAACAAGCAGCCTGACGCTCGCCAGTCTGCGCTTCGAGGCGCGCCAGCACGACCATCCCAGCGGTTGGGCGCCTGTCTCCACTGCGCTGTGCACCTCAAGGGCGCCGTGGTCTATTACGAAGTGAAAGCAGGTCGAAAATCGACCAAATAGTTGCTTAAACTGCCTGTTGCTATATTAAGAGTATTGATGTATGATTTATTAAACGGTGAGCTTGCTCACGCAATCAGCCAAAGATGGGAGAAAGGAGCAACCAAATGTCCGTCAGCTACAAGAATTCGAAAGGTCAAGTCTATTATCTCCATGGCAAAACTCGCACCCTGAAGAGCGGCAAACAGCAAACCCTCTATTATTTTGCCAAAGCTGTCGGAGCCGGCGCGCTGAATGAGATCCCCAAAGGCTACGAGGTCTCTGAAAGCAAGACCGGGCTCCCCTTCTTGAAGCGCAAGTAGCCCTGCGCCTGTCTCTCGGCAATTCA
>JAQUAE010000252.1 GCA_028687395.1 Anaerolineales bacterium
TTTGGTGCTGCCCCTCGCTCATGCCGCTGGTTGGTGGTCATGCTCCCTCCTGGTGATATCGTTCGGTGACGTTGCTGCTCAGTCGCGGCATTATACCCAAAAAGCCATCCCGGACAATTAACCTCAGATAAGAGGGGCTTCGCCAGGAGCAGCCTGGCCGCCTGGCGGAATTGGCGGCGCCCGACGACCTCTCGCTGCGGCTGGAACCCCCTCCTGGCTAAAGGCGTCTTAACCTTATTCTGGTAAAATAGGAAACTTACGGGCTTATAGATGAATACTTCGATGGCCAGGCGGCCAACGCCCTCCTTCCTTCCTGAACCTCTTCCCCAGCTCCTGGCAGCATTCGCCGGGGGCGTGGCCGTATTCCTGTTCCTGATTGCAGCCTCCGTGGCTGCCTTCAGCTTTACCCACGCCGGCAAGATCTACCCCGGCGTCTCCATGGGCGGCGTCGACCTTTCCAATCTGACATCCGATCAGGCAGCAACACGCCTGGCGGAGCAACTCAGTTACCCGCAGCATGGGCGCATCGTCTTGCAGGACGGCGAGCAGGTGTGGGTGGTTGAGCCGGTCAAGCTCGGCCTGCACCTCGACCCAACCAACAGCGCCCAGGCAGCTTACCTCTACGGCCGCCAGGGAGGCCTGTTCGGCCGCTGGCTCGACCAGTTGCGCGCCTGGCGCAGCGGATACGGCGTCGCCCCCCTCTTCGTCTACGACGAGAGCCTGGCGCGCCAGTACCTGGACTCGCTGGTTGCACAGATCGACCGCCCTACCCTGGAAGCCTCGCTGGGCGTGGAGGGTGTGGAAGTGGTCGCCATCCCTGGGCAGGTCGGGCGCAGCCTCGACGTCCCTGCCAGCCTGAAGCGGCTGGAAGCCCAACTGCGCAGCATGACCGATGGGCTCGTGCCGCTGGTGGTGCGCGAGATGCCGCCTCTCATCCTGGACGCCAGCGCGCAAGCCGAAACCGCCCGGCGCATCCTGAGCGAGCCGCTCACCCTCAGGCTGCCCCAACCCCAAGCCGGCGACCCCCCTCCCTGGCGCATCGAGCGCGACGTCCTGGCCAAGATGCTGGTGATACAGCGCCTGGATTCGGGAGGAAATGGTGAGTACCGGGTCGGGCTGGACCTGGCCCAGATGCGCACCTTCCTGCAGGAGTTCGCCCCGCAGATCGATCAGAATCCTGAAAACGCCCGCTTTATCTTCAACGACGAGACCCGCCAGTTGGAGGTGATCCAACCCGCGGTTACCGGTCGTGTGCTCAACATCGAAGGCTCGCTACAGAAGATCAACCAGAAGCTTGCCGAGGGCGAACACGACCTGACCCTGGAGGTGACCTTTGCCCCACCGCAGGTGGGCGATGACGCCACCGGCGAGAAGCTGGGCATCACCGAGCTGGTCAGCGCCGAGACTTCCTATTTCTACGGCTCCAGTACCGACCGCATCCAAAACATTCAGACTGCCGCCGCTCGCTTCCATGGCGTGCTCGTCCCCCCCGGCGCCACTTTCTCCATGGCTGAGGTGCTGGGGGACGTCAGCCTGGACAACGGTTACGCCGAAGCGCTGATCATCTTCGGCAACCGCACCATCAAGGGCGTCGGCGGCGGCGTGTGCCAGGTCTCCACCACCCTCTTTCGCACCGCCTTCTTTGGCGGCTTTCCCATCGTCGAACGCCACCCGCACGCCTACCGCGTCACCTACTACGAGCTCAACCGAGCGGGGAACGCCAACACCGACCTGGCCGGCCTGGACGCCACCGTCTTCGTCCCCGTGGTGGACTTCAAGTTCACCAACGACACCCCCTACTGGCTCCTGATGGAGACCTACGTCAACGCGGCCGCGCGCTCCCTCACCTGGAAGTTCTATTCCACCTCCGACGGGCGCACCGTCGAATGGGACACCACCGGCCTGCAGAACATCGTCGAGCCGGAAGAGCCAATCTTCCAGGAGAATCCCGAGCTGGATGAGAATGAGGTCAAGCAGGTGGATTGGGAAGTGGAAGGCGCCGACGTGACCGTTACCCGCACGGTGATGCGCGACGGGCAGGTGTACTTGCAAGACCAGTTCTACACCCACTACATGCCCTGGCGCGCCGTGTACGAGTATGGCCCAGGAACCAAGGTCATCAAGCTCAAAAAGCTCCTATTGCAGCCCTGATCCTCAGAAAGCGCGTTCAGCCGGCCTGCCTGGTGTTACAATCGGGATAACTTTGCCACAGCAAACGGAGAAGAACATGGTCAGCCAAGACTTACTCGAGATCCTGCGGTGTCCCAACTGCGTTCGTGAAAAAGAAGGACTCCTGGAGTACTACAAAGAAACCTGGTTGATCTGCCAGGATTGTGGGCGCAAGTACCCCATCAAGGATGACATCCCCGTCATGCTGATCGATGAAGGGGATAAATGGGTCGCCGTAGCTAAGGAAGCCCTGCCCATCCCGCCCCCACCGGATTGATCCCCCCGCGCATGCACCCTCTCAGCCAATTGCTGGCGGCCATTCAGGCTGGGGATGACGAGCTGGCCGAGAATCTCGCCTCGCGCCTGGGAAGCATCCCCACTGATGACCTGCAAACGCTGCTCCGTGACGCCAACCCCGATCGGCGCTGGTGGGGTGTCCGCCTGCTGGCTGAGAGCGCCGACCCGCAGGCCGTTTCCCTGCTGGCGGAAGCCCTGGCCGACCCCGATCCCACTGTGGGGCAATGCGCCGCCCTGGCCCTGCGCCAGCGCCCGGCAGAAGCGGCCATCCCCTCCCTGATTGCAGCCCTCGCCTCAGCCAACCCATTGCTGGCGCGCCTCGCCGCCGACGCCCTGGCTGCCATTGGCCAATCAGCCGTCCCCTCTCTGCTTGCCGTCCTGGACGGCAGCGCCCCAGTCGCTCGCCTGGAGGCCACCCGCGCCCTGGCTCTGATCGCCGACCCAAAAGCCATCCCCGCCCTCTACCGCTTGCTGGAAGAGGACTCCCAGTTAGTGGAGTACTGGGCCAATGAGGGCCTGGAGCGCATGGGCGTGGGCATGGTTTACTTCGCCCCCTGAGCTCACCCCTTCCACACCCACAGCCACCACAAGCCCATCATCACCACCCCAATCCCAAAGCGCACGACGAAGGCCAGCCCCCAGCCGGTGGCCAGCCCGCGCAGCGATTCCCAGGCTTTGGCCCAATCGCGTGTGCGCAGGTATTCCAGCCCGAATACTGCTGCCGGCGCGGCGAGCAGCCCGCCGATGGGCGGCCAGAGCAAGGTGCCCAGCACGCCCGCCAGCAGCGCCACCCCGATCGTCGTCCACGAAGCCCCGCCTTTGCGCGCCCCCGCGCCCATGAAGACGTTGTCGATCACCGTCCCCAGCAACATAAGCAGCGTGATCACCACGAACAGGGCGATTCCCAGCTTGGAAAAGCCGGTCGCCACCCCGTAACCCAGGACCGCCAGCCAGATGATTACCATCCCTGGGAAGACCGGCACGATCAAGCCGAACAGCCCCACCAGGATGATTATCTGAATAAGCACGAACAATGAGACGTGCAACCACTCGGGCATCTTGGCCTCAACTCTCTTTGCGAATCACGTCCACGCCGCCCATCCAGGGGCGCAGCACCCTAGGAACCACTACCGAGCCATCCTCCTGCTGGTAAGTCTCCAGCACGGCGATCAGTGTGCGCGGCAAGCCCAGGCCTGAACCGTTCAGGGTATGGGCGAAGCGCGCCCGCCCCCCACCCGCCGGGCGGTACTTGATGTTCGCCCGCCGCGCCTGGAAGTCGGTCACGTTCGACACCGAGGAAGCCTCCAGCCACTCCCCGCAGCCCGG
>JAQUAE010000253.1 GCA_028687395.1 Anaerolineales bacterium
TCTCCCAACTGATCGACGGCGCCTTCCCCGACCTGCAGCAGCTCATCCCCAAGCGCTACAACACCCGCACGGTGATGTCCACCCAGGCCATGCTCAAGGCGTGCAAGCAGGCTGAGATCTTCGCCCGCGAGGGCTCGCACATCGCCCGCATCAACATCCGCCCCGGCGGTGAGATGCAACCGGGGCTGGTCGAGATATCCGGGCAATCCGAGGAGACCGGCTTCAACCAGACCACCGTCGACGCCACCATCGAAGGTCAGGGACAGTTGATTGCCTTCAACGTGCGCTTCATGCGCGAGGTACTGGAGGTGATCAAATCACCCAACGTCGCCCTGGAGACCACCTCGGATACCACACCCGGCGTCATCCGCCCGGTGGGGAACGATGACTTCGCGCACGTCATCATGCCCATGCACCTGGGCAGTTGACCCTGTACCCTTCACCAACCTGTGAGGCACGTTAGCCACCTCCAGCGCTAACGTGCCCTTTCATTGCCACCCGGCGGCGTATAGCTTATGACTCTGCGCTCCTCATCCGAAGATCGCGCCCTGAACATCTTCCTGGCTCTCGCCCAGTACCCCATCCTGAGCGGGCAGATTCGCGCCCTGATGCGCCAGGAGCTGTACCAGCGCGGCGTCATCTCCGCCCAGGCCTTCGAAGCCGAAGTGCGCGAGAAAGCCATGCACTCCCAGGAGCTGGAAGGGCTGCACGACCCCCTGGCAGAAGAGCCCGCCGAGGTGTGGGAGCTGCGCATGATGCGCATCCGCGACCACCTCACCGACTTCTACTTCGCCTACAACCTGCCCTACGACCTCTTCGAGCAGCTCGTCCGCCAGGTGCTCTCCGAACGCGGCGCCCACGACCTGATCTCCTTCAATCCCGAGCTCGCCCCCCAACGCATGCTCCTCGAACAGGGCTTCGCCCTGGAGCGGCTGCCTGCCCGCGAGCGCGCCCTCTCCGCCGCCCGCCTGGCCGAGATCAAGGTCGTCCTGATTCGCTCGATGATCAGCGACCACCTGGCTTACGTCAATATCGCCAAGGAATGGTTCACCATCTCCGACCTGCAGGAGATCAAGCGGCGCAAGATCGGCTCAGGCAAGATCGGCGGTAAGGCAGCCGGTATGCTGCTCGCCCGGCGCATCCTCATCGAGGCCGGCGAGGAGGATATTCGCGCCCACATCGCCATCCCCGAATCGTATTTCATCGGCGCCGACATGACTTACGATTTCATGACCCTCAACGGCTTGATGGGCTGGCTGGACCAGAAGTACAAGCCGGAGGAGCAAATCCGCCGCGAATTCCCCATCCTGCAAAACGAATTCCTCTCCGCCGAGCTGCCCGCCGACTTCGAGGAGAAGCTGCGCAAGCTGCTGGCCGAAAACGAGAAGCGCCCCCTGATCGTGCGCTCCTCCAGCCTGCTCGAAGATAACTTCGGCACCTCCTTCGCCGGCAAATACGAGAGCCATTTCTGCCCCAACCAGGCCGACCCGCAGCACAACCTGGGCCACCTCTCGCGCGCCATCCGCCGCATCTACGCCAGCATCTTCAACCCCGACGCCCTGCTCTACCGCCGTGCGCGCCACTTGCAGGATTACGACGAGCGCATGGCCATCCTCATCCAGGTCGTGCAGGGCGAGCCTCTCGGGCGCTACTTCCTTCCCCCGGTCTCCGGCGTCGGCTACAGCCAGAACCTCTTCCGCTGGTCGCCGCAGATACGCAAGGAGGATGGCTTCCTGCGCCTGGTTTGGGGGCTGGGGACGCGGGCGGTGGAGCGCACCGAAAACGACTACACCCGCATGGTCGCCCTCAGCCACCCCACCCTGCACCCGGAGGTTTCCACCAGGGCCATCCGCCATTACTCGCAGCGCTACGTGGACGTGATCGACCTGGAGGAAAACGCCTTCTGCACCCTGCCCGTGCAAGAGGTGCTGCACAAATCCTACCGCCCCTTGCGCTACCTGGCGGAATTGGACCAGGGCGGCTACCTCGTCCCCCTGCGCGGCGCCCCCCGCCGGGAGCAGATGCCCGACCTGGTGCTCACCTTCGACGAGCTGCTGCGCCGCACGCCCATCGCCAGGCGCATGAGCGCCATCCTGCAGACCCTCGAAGCGCACTACCACTCACCCATCGACCTGGAGTTCACCCTGCGCATCCCCGACCCTGGTGCAGCCAGCCCCGAGGTGGAGGTGTGCATCCTGCAGTGCCGCCCTCAAACCCTGATCAAGGAGGACGAGGTCGACTTCCCCACCAATATCCCCCTGGAGGATGTGGTCTTCTCGACTCGCCGCATGGTGCCCCAGGGGCGCGTCTCCGGCGTGCGCTACGTGGTGTTCGTCACCCCGGATGAATATTTCGCCCTCCCCACCGCCGCCGAACGCGCCCGCCTGGCGCGCTGGATCGGCGAGCTGAACGCCCGCTTGACCGGTGAAGCCTTCATCTGCCTGGGACCCGGCCGCTGGGGCACTTCCAACCCCGACCTGGGCATCCCCGTGCGCTACGGCGACGTGTACAGCACCGCCGCCCTGGTGGAGGTCACCGGCGAGGGCATCGGCTTCGCCCCCGAAGCCTCCTACGGCACCCACTTCTTTCAAGACCTGATCGAATCCGGCATCTACCCCCTCGCCATCTACCTGGACGACGAGGGGACAGTCTTCAATCGTGAGTTCTTCTACGCCACCCCCAACCGTCTAAACGACTTTCTCCCCGCCAGCGAGAGCCTGCCCGCCTGCCTGCGCCTGATCGAGGTGGAATCCTACCGCCTCGGCTGCCGCCTCGAGCTGGTGATGAGCAACTCGCGCAGTGAGGCCCTGGCTTACCTGCAGCCCGGTTGATTTGTGCGCCATTTTGATGTATAAAGGTAACAAGGCCAGATGATGGGAAAACCACAGAAAAAATTCGTCGCCGTGGCCGGGAATATCGGTGTGGGCAAGTCCACCCTGGTCACCCTCCTGAGCAAGCGCCTGAACTGGAAGCCGTTCTACGAGCCGGTCGGCGAGAACCCCTACCTGGCGGATTTCTACCAGGACATGCGCGCCTGGGCCTTCCACTCACAGATCTTCTTCCTCACCCAACGCCTGGGGGCGCACCGCCAGCTCGTCGCCCACCCCACCTCGGTGCTCCAGGACCGCACGGTGTACGAGGACGCCGAAGTCTTCGCCCGCAACCTGTACCAGCAGGGGCTGATCGATGACCGCGACTTCCACGCCTACTCCGAGCTGTACCACGTGCTCACCGAGTTCCTGCCTCCTCCCGACCTGGTGATCTACCTGCGCGCCGATGTCCCTGTGCTGTTGCAGCGCATCGCCCAGCGCGGCCGGGATTACGAGCGCAACATCACCCCCGAATACCTGACCACCTTGAACACCCTCTACGAGGACTGGGTGGCGCGCTTCAACCTGTGCCCCTTGCTCACCGTGCCCGCCGGCGACCTGGATTACGTCACCCAATCCAGCCACCTGGACCTGGTGGTGCAGAAGGTGCAGGAGAAGCTGACCGGCAAGGAAGAAGTGATCTTCGAGCGGCTGGCCGAGGGCGGCTGGAAGTAAATTCGTGTGTTGGACGACGGTTCGACCATCGCCGCTTGTAGTGGCTTTTCGTAAGTCCCACGCCCTGAGCCGCTCCACGCCCGCTCATTTTCCCCCAACCCTGAGATTCTTCGCTCGCTTTCTTTCCGATAAATACGGGCCCTTGTCATTCCCGCTCGCTAATGACGCGCCACTACCCCCCTCTCGCAGCGTGTCATTCCGAACGAAGTGAGGAATCTCTCAGGCAGCCTC
>JAQUAE010000254.1 GCA_028687395.1 Anaerolineales bacterium
CAGTTCTACCAGGCCGGGCAGGACGCTGAGGGTTGGATGCGCCTGGCGGCTTCAGTATTGGCGCACCAATCCCAGGCGGCGGCGCTGGTCACCACCCCTCATACCACGCAGGCGCGCTTCAAGCACCTGGAGTTGATCGGCACGCAAGGCCGCCAGGTCTTGATGGTCCTGGTTTTGTGGGGTGGGGACGTGCGCCAGCAGATGCTCGCCCTCGCTGAGCCTGTGCCCCAGGAGCAATTGAGCGAGGCTTCCAATCAGATCAATGCCCTCTTTCAGGGGATGGGCCCGGAAGCCATGGCAACTTACGGTGGGCACCTGACGCCCCTCGAGCAAGACGTCACCAAGCTGATCGTCGAGGACCTGCGCCGCTCTCAAACCGTGTTGACTGGCGAGGTCTACCGCGATGGACTGACTCACGTGCTGGCCGAGCCGGAATTTGCCGAGGTGGAGGTGGCGCGTAAGGCGCTGCGCGTCCTGGAGGAGCGCTCGTTCCTGGAGGACCTGCTCTCGCGCACCGTGCTGACTACCAACGTGGGTGGGGTGCAGGTGTTGATCGGCGGCGAAGGCACCTGGGAGGAGTTGCGCGATTGCTCTATGGTGCTGGCCCGCTACGGCGCCCCCAGCGTGGCAACCGGCGCAGTGGGAGTCCTCGGACCCATCCGCATGGCTTATGGGCGCATCATTTCCACCGTGCGCTTCGTGGCTGGCTTGCTCAGCGACCTGGTGGTGGATGTGCACTCTGGCTCGACCTCACCGGAGGCGCCGGAAGGATAATCCAGGCAGAATGTAGAGGAGACAAAAAAGCTCGATGAAAGAAGACGACCGATCAATGGAAAACACACCGGAAGAACTTTCCCCTGAAGACCCCTCCCAGGAGGCGGACCAGGCGGCTGCTGTGGTCGAGGCGCCCGAGTCGCTCGAAGAGCTGCATGCCCGCTTGACCGAGTTGCAGGAGAAAGCCGACGAATATCTGGACGGCTGGCAGCGCGCCCGGGCTGAGTTTGCCAACTATAAAAAACGCGTCGAACGCGACCAGGCGCAGGTCTACCAGAGCGCCGTGGGCAGCATTGCCAAACGCTACCTGGAAGTGCTGGACGACCTGGAGCTGGCGTTGAAGAACCGCCCCCAATCGGGCGATGGCGCCGAATGGGCCGCGGGCATCGAGTTGATCTACCGCAAGTTGTTGAATTTCCTGGAGGCGGAGGGTGTAATCCAGATGCAGGCCGATGGCCAGGCCTTCGATCCCAACCTGCACGAGGCCATCTCCAGCGATGAAACGGATGGCATTCCCGCAGGGCAGATTATCGAGGTGCTCCGCCAGGGCTACCTGCTTGGCGAGCGCGTGCTGCGGCCCGCCACGGTGCGCGTCGCCAGGTAACCGCGCGGGCGCAGCGTTCTTTCACATATTTTCAATCCTTGGAGGCATTGTTCAATGAGCAGAATCATAGGCATCGACCTGGGCACGACCAACTCAGTGGTTGCAGTGATGGAAGGCGGCGAACCGGTGGTGATCTCCTCCGCTGAAGGCGAGCGTCTGGTCCCCTCGGTGGTGGCGGTCAACAAGAACCACGAACGGCTGATCGGGCGCGTCGCACGCAACCAGGCGGTGATCAACGCCGAAAACACGATCTTTTCCATCAAACGCTTCATGGGGCGCAAGTTCGATGACCCGGAGGTCAAACGCGCCCTCGACCTGGTCTCCTACCAGATGACCCAGGCTCCCAACGGCGATATGCGCGTCATGCTGGATGGCAAGGAGTACTCCCCTCCAGAGATCTCGGCCATGGTCCTGGGGAAGCTCAAGGCGGACGCCGAAGCCTACCTCGGCGAGCCGGTCACCCAGGCGGTGATCACCGTGCCAGCGTACTTCAACGACGCCCAACGCAATGCCACCAAGGATGCCGGCAAGATTGCCGGCCTGGAGGTGCTGCGCATCATCAACGAACCCACCGCCTCCTCCCTGGCTTACGGGCTGGACAAGAAGAAGGACGAGGTGATTGCCGTCTACGACCTGGGCGGCGGTACCTTCGACATTTCCATCCTGGATGTGGGCGAGGGCGTCTTCCAGGTGCGCTCCACCAGCGGCGACACCTTCCTGGGAGGCGACGATTTCGACCAGCGCGTCATCGATTACATCGCCGAGGAGTTCCAACGCTCCAACGGCATCGACCTGCGCCGGGACCGCCAATCCCTGCAGCGCTTGAAGGAAGCCGCCGAAAAAGCCAAGATCGAGCTTTCCAGCATGCAACAGACCGAGATCAACCTGCCTTACATCACGGCAGACGCTAGCGGGCCGAAGCACCTGGTGATGACCCTCACCCGCTCCAAGCTGGAGCAGTTGACCACCGATTTGGTCGAGCGTAGCCTGAGCCCGGTGCGCCAGGCCTTGAAGGACGCCGATTTGCAGCCCTCGCAGATCGACGAGGTGGTGCTGGTGGGCGGGATGACGCGCATGCCGGCCGTGCAGGAAGCCGTGCGCAGGCTCTTCAATAAGGAGCCGCATAAAGGCGTCAACCCGGATGAGGTCGTCGCCATTGGCGCGGCGATCCAGGCTGGTGTGCTCGGCGGCGAGGTCAAGGACATCCTCTTGCTGGACGTCACCCCCTTGACCCTCTCCGTGGAAACCCTCGGCGGGGTGGCCAGCCCGATGATCGAACGCAACACCACTATCCCCACTCGCAAGAGTCAGATTTTCTCCACCGCCAGCGACTCGCAACCCCAGGTGGAAATCCATGTGCTGCAGGGGGAGCGCCCCATGGCAGCGGATAACAAGTCCCTGGGTAAGTTCATTCTGGATGGTATCCCGCCTGCCCCGCGCGGCATCCCTCAAATCGAAGTCACCTTTGACATCGACGCCAACGGCATCCTCAAAGTCACCGCACAGGATAAAGCCACCAGTCGCAGCCAGCACATCACCATCACTGCTTCCTCCGGCTTGAACGAGCAGGAGGTGGAGCGTATGCGCAAGGAAGCCGAGGCGCACGCCGAGGAGGACCGCAAGCGCAAGGAGCTGATCGAGGCGCGCAATCTGGCTGATAGCAGCGTCTACACCGCCGAGAAAGCCCTGCGCGACCTTGGCGATAAGGTGCCCGGTGAGGTGAAGAGCAAGGTGGAGGACCAGGTTGCCAAGGCGCGCGGGGTGATGGGCAGCGACAACCTCGACGATATCCGCCGGGAGGTGGAAGCCCTCAACCAGCTCATCCAGCAGATCGGCGCGGCGGCCTACCAGCAGAGCGGGCCTGAGGCGGACGTCCCTAGCGGGGAGCCCGAGGCGGGGCAGCCTCCTTCCAGCAGCAGCCCAGGTGGCGAGGACGTGGTGGACGGAGAGTTCCGCAACGTTTGAACTTGCCCATCTCAGTGCAGGCCTTTTACCCACCTGGAGCAGCCTCCCGAACGGAACGGTCCCAGCGCCTCTTTCGGCCTGGGGGCAGGTGGTAAGCTGGCGGCTGCCCAGGCGAGATCGACCTTAGACTGTTATGTCAAAACGCGATTATTACGAAGTGCTTGGCGTTCCTCGTAATGCCAGCACGGATGACCTGAAGCTGGCCTTCCGCAAGCTGGCGCGCCAGTATCACCCGGACGTGAACAAGTCCGCCGATGCGGAAGAGCGCTTCAAGGAAATCAACGAGGCTTACGCCGTCCTCTCTGACGCCGATCGCCGCGCCGCTTACGATCGCTTCGGCCACGAAGGGCTGCGCGGCATGGGTGGGATGCCGGATTTCAGCGTCGATTTCAACGATTTCGCCGATATCTTTGGCGACCTGTTCG
>JAQUAE010000255.1 GCA_028687395.1 Anaerolineales bacterium
AGCGTGGGCGTACGCAAGTTGGAAGAGAGCAGCCTGGTGGAGAGGAGACCAAACCCGATGGATGGACGTTCGATCCAATTCTTTCTTACGCGGCGCGGTCAGGCATTACAACGCCAGATACAAGACTCTCACCGGCAGAAATTCCGCCGCCTGCTGGCTGGCCTGACACCACAGGAGCAGGAGATGTTATTGCAACTGCTGGAGCGGGCTTTACAGACCGCGGAAGCCGAAAATTCGAACTTTTCGTCTATTGAAGAGAACAACCTATGAACCATGTAATTGAAGTAGAAAACCTGACAAAGATCTACGGCCGTCCTGGAGCGGGTGTTCTGGCCGTAGATCACCTGAACTTTGAAGTGCGCCAAGGAGAAATCTTCGGTTTTTTGGGTCCCAACGGGGCCGGAAAGACAACCACGCAGCGCATGTTGACCACCCTGCTGGAACCCAGCGAAGGCCGCATTCTCATCCATGGTCACGAGCTGGCGCACGACGCCTATCCCGCCAAACGGATGATCGGGTTGGTGCCAGAAGAGTCCAATGTTTATACTGAACTGACCGCCTGGGATAACCTGATGTTCACTGCCAGCCTGTACCGCGTGCCACGCGCCGAACGCGCTGCTCGGGCGCAAGAACTACTGGAGACTTTTGGCCTGTGGGAGAAGCGGGACGTGAAAGCCGAGAACTTTTCCAAAGGCATGCGCCGCCGCCTGAGCATCGCCATGGCCATTATCCACAAGCCGGCCCTGCTTTTTCTTGACGAGCCCACGCCCGGCCTGGACGCGCAGAGCATCCGCTCCATCTGGGAATTGATCCGCCGCATGAACGCAGAAGGGACGACGATCTTTCTGAGCACACACCAGATCGAGGAAGCCAACCAGTTATGCGAGCGCGTGGCGATCATCTCGCACGGAAAGGTTGCCGCCATTGACACGCCCGAGCGGCTCAAAGCAAATTTCCGCCGCGTCCAGTCAGTGGAGGTAGCCTTCGAGGGAGAGATGGCAGAAAAAAGCCCGGGGCTGGAATCCTTGCCTGGGGTGACAACGCAAGCCAAAGTGGGGGACAAGATACGCTTGTACACGGAGGATCCGTCGGCGCTGTTGTCGCGCCTCATCCAGTACGCCGAGTCTCATGCCCTGCGCGTCGTCAGCCTGAATACGCTGGGGCCCAGCCTGGAGGATGTCTTCCTCGAAATCACGGGAGGGCAGGTGGGTGCAGTCGGAAATGGATCTCAGGAAGATAAACCCGCCAAGCGCGGGATGGGAGGCCGCAAATGAACCAATGGATTGAGCGAATCAAAGATGAATGGGCGCAGGCCTGGACGGTGGCAGTCAAGGACGTGCGGGTGTATTACCTGCGGCCCGGCATGATCATGTTCGGCTTTCTGATGCCGTTCTTCATGTTCTTCTCGTTTTCGGTGCAGCGGGAACTGGGTGCAGAAGAGGGTGTAGCTCGCCTCCTGGCATTGACCGTCTTTTTTACGGCTGGAGCCGCCGGTCCCTTTATCATCCCAACAGAACGACGCATTGGGACCTACGACCGGCTGCTGGCCGCGCCGATGTCGCTGATCACATTGTTGCTGGGCAAGACAGCGGTCGGGGCGTTTTTCGCTGTTTCGGTCTCGGTGATCGCTTTGCTCGCCGGTCTCTTGATTTTCGGGACGACGATCGCCCAGCCCTGGCTGCTGGCGGCTGGCATCCTCCTGGGCGCGTTATCGTTTTCGACGCTCGGGCTGGCGTTTGGTTCCATCCCAACCACCAACCCGGGCGACGTTCAGATGCCCAGCACGCTTCTGCGTTGGGGTCTGCTCTTTATCAGTGGCGTCTTTATTCCCCTGAGCCAGATGGCGCCAGCGGCGCGCGCCGTAGCCTATCTCTCGCCGTTGACTTACGCCCAAGATTTGATGAACCAGGCTGTCCTCGGGAGCGGTTTAATCGACCCCTGGCTTGACCTGGCAGTGCTGTCCATGAGCGCGGTCGTGTTTATGTGGCCCTCCGTGTGGCTGCACCGCCGCGCCCGAGTGCTGGGACGTTGACCGCCGTGTGCTGAGAGACTGATCTCTATACAGCCAATTACCGATTAACAGACGTTCACGAGCGAAGTTGGACAAAGAACGGAACCGGATACATTCCTGGAGGCCGGGGTCAAGGCCGTGGCCGGCCCAGGAGCGCTGAAGCGGCCCTGGCGGGCGCTCGAAGCGGGGTTTTACCGGGGACATTGTTTATTCCATTGGGGGATATTCACCACTGGCAGGCACGCCAGCGGCGTGAATAACCAAATAAGCTGCCCCGATAATGCTCAGGGAAGCCAGCGACAATAGTGATGGGTAGCGCCGCGCAGCATGCACCAGGGGAGCGTTTGCGATTCAACCCGGCAGCGAGCGCCGCCGACGAGCCCTATCGTTCAGCAGGCGCTTGGCCACCAGCCTGACCTTGTTTGTCCCCGAGAGCTGGATCACGGCAAACGCCTCCCAGCCCTCCTCCCCCCATTCGTCCAGGACGGCCTGGATCTCTTCGTCGCTGGGTCCTTTGAGGGCGCTGCCGAGGTTTTGGACGCGGTACTCCCATTGTGTGATTTCTGTCATTTCATCTACTTGACTGCACTAGACATCTTCCCTCGAGGCGGCGCCCTGCGCCAGACGGGCTTCTCGCCGGTAGAGGAGGTAGGAATATATTATCAGGAACAGCGCCGAGCCGAGCAGGGGTATCAGCGCCAGCCAGAGTGCATAATCCCGGAACAGCGCGCCCAGGATGGCCAGGACGCCGGAGACCTTGAACAGGATAGCGCCCAGGCGATGCGTGCCTTCCCATACCTTGTCGTTGCTCAGGGTCCATGGCGTGCGGATGCCGATGAACCAGTTGCGCTGCGCTCTGCCCATTAACACGCCAGTGTAGTAAATGAAGACGCCCAGGGCGGGCAACATGGCCATACTCATATTGAATGCATAGCCCAGGTTGTAGGCCAGCGTCAACAGGTACAGATAGACCAAGAAGCCGACCAACAAAGCGATGAAGGTGTTGAAGGTGCCCCGGAAGGCGGCGATGTTCTCCTTGAGGGGATCGATGCGCGGGATGACCAGGAAGAGGGTGGTCATCGCGATCGTTATCAGGGGTAGCAGGAAGACGCCCCAGAAGCGAGAGGTGTAGCCATCCACCTGGTCCTGGCTGTTCCAGTGTGACGCCACGCGTTCGGGCAGGCGCGGCCAGGCAGCCAGGCCGGCCAGGGTGGCGAGGATGGTCAGGATAGCGATGATCAGTATCGTCGTACGTGTCGACATACGTGCTCCTTATCAGCGCCTGCAAGCATTGTAGAGCGAGCGCAGGCGGTTATTCCTGAGATTTTTCGGCGTTCTGGGCTATGGCTACCATCCCGCTCAGCCCACCCAGGTTCATGGTGTCCACGGCGCTGCTAGGGACGATCACCAGGGCGCCCTTCTCTTTGAGTCCTTCGAAGAGCATATTCATCGCCCGCAGGTGCAAAGCGGTGGGGTTGTTGGTGTAGGCCTTGGATGCTTCGGCGAAGGAGCCGGCGATTTGCTTCTCGGACTCGCCCAGGATGACTCGCGCCTGGCGCTCGCGCTCGGCTTGCGCCTGGCGACTCATGGCGTCCTCCAGATCCTGCGGGATGACGATGTCGCGAATCTCCACGGATTGCACCGTGATTCCCCAGGGCGTGGTGCGCTCATCGATGATCTTCTGCAAGTCGGCGTCCATCTTCGCCCTGCCGACCAGGATGTCTGCCAGGCTCATCT
>JAQUAE010000256.1 GCA_028687395.1 Anaerolineales bacterium
ATGTTGATGATGATGGCGGCTTGAATTGCGCTATTCAGCATGGCTTCACCCTCACAAGCCGGTAGCGGGCGATCACCTGAGCTGTCAGCAAGAAGAGCAGGATGATTGCCTGGATCACATCGACCAGCGCCACCGGGACGCGGGTCAATATTTGCATCCGCACCGACCCATTGAGCAGCCCACCGAAGAAGAACGCTGCGATTGCTACCCCCAGTGGGTGCAACCCACCAAGAATAGCCACGATGATGCCAGTAAACCCATATCCTGGAGAAATATCCGGTCGCAAGCGGTATTGTACGCCGAATACCTCACTTACACCTGCAAGGCCAGCGATGCCGCCGCTGATCAACATCGTTATGATCATCACCCTCTTCGTGTCTATACCCCGAAAGGTGCTGGCAGTGGGGTTGAAACCCATAGAGCGGATCTTCATCCCAAAGACGGTTTTTTTTAGCAGGAAATACATCCCTGCCACCACGCCCACCGCGATCAGAAAACCTAAGTGCAACCGCGATTTTGGAATCAGGATCAACCAGCGAGCTGCATTGTCTATCTCTGGCGTATGTGGATAGTACGATTCAGGCGACCGCCATGGGCCGGTTGCGGAAAGCATGAACGAGAGGAAATAATTCACCACGTAGTTGATCAACACTGTGCTGATGATCACGTCCACATTGAAACGAGCTTTCAAGATCCCGGCCAGAGCACCGCAGATTGCCCCACCCAAGAAACCACCCAATACGACCAGTACGAAAAGCGGCGCCGGCGGTAGGTGCTGGAAGAGTGTATAAGTCCAATAAGCGGCCATCGCCCCGGAGAATAATTGCCCCTCCGCGCCGATATTCCAGATTTTCCCCTGGAAGGTCAGTGCGACAGCTTCAGCGGTGAGTAACAGCGGTGTGGTCTTGACTAGCGTCTCCAGTAACGACCGCTGACCGCCGAAAGCCCCGCCGAACAACGCCGCGAACGCCTCCCAAACGCTGGCGCCCGCCATTTTCATCAAGATGCCGCTCACAATAAACGCCGCCAGGATGGCAATCAAGGTGGCAATCAGCCTGTCTTTGCGCGTCACCACCTCGCGTTTTTGAATTGCATAGCGCGCACCCTGAGCGATGTGGTTAATCATTGATGATACCTGCCATCCATAACCCAATCTGTTCCAGGCTGGCTTTCTGGCTGTCCACTACGCCAACAATCTGGCCTTTATAGATCACTGCAATGCGGTCTGATAATGCAAAGATCTCCTCCAGGTCTTCGGATATCAACAATACCCCAGCGCCGCGCTTTCGCTGTTCCATCAACTTGCGGTGCACGTACTCGATTGCCCCCACATCCAGCCCGCGGGTTGGCTGGTTCGCTACCAGGCAGCGCGGCTCTTGGGAAAGTTCTCTTGCCAGGATCACTTTTTGTAAATTGCCGCCTGAGAGCGTTTCGGTGATCTGCTCTGTAGATGGCGTCGCGATCTCGAAGTCTGCAATTACCCGTTCAGCAAAGCCAACAATTTCCTTACCGTCCAAGACCATCCCCTTGCGGAAGGGCTTCCGGTCCTGCATACCCAATATCAGGTTGAGCGACACTGGAAATTCCATCACCAGCCCTTCAGCGATGCGGTCCTGCGGAATGTGCCCAACCCCCGCATCAAGAATCGCTTGGACGCTCTTCCCGATGATTTCTTTCCCATGCAGGCAAATCCGCCCTCCCGCCACTTTGCGTACGCCGATGATCGCTTCTGAAAGCTCCTTTTGACCGTTTCCCCCCACCCCGGCTAACCCGAGAATTTCCCCACTGTGCAGATCGAACGAAACCCCATGCAGTACCTGCCGGCCGAAGTCGTTGCGTGCAGTAAGGTTCTCTACCTCCAGGATCACGTTGCCATGCTGTTGTTCAGGGCGTTCGATCCTCAGGTTCACTTCCCGGCCCACCATCAGGCGAGCCAGTTCCTCCCGGCTGACATCCCGCGTCTTCTGTGTGGTGATCCAACGTCCCTTGCGCAATACGGTAACTCGATCGGATACGTCCATCACTTCGCGTAGCTTGTGGGTGATCAGCAGAATCGAAAGCCCGCTTTTCTTCATCCGTTGCAAGACAATGAATAGATTCGCGGCTTCCTGCGGGGTGAGCACGGCAGTCGGTTCATCGAAGATCAACAGGTCGGCGCCCACGAACAACGTCTTCAAGATTTCCACCCATTGCTGCTGCCCAACAGAAAGCTGCCAGATTTTGGCGTGCAAATCCAGCTCCAACCCGTAATCCTGGCACAGCCTGCGCAGTCGTTCTTCCGCCTCTTCCAACTGTAGACGTATCCCAGCACCCTCCACGCCCAGCACGATATTCTCTATGACGCTCAACGGTTCGACGAGCACAAAGTGCTGGTGCACCATACCAATGCCATAGCCGATGGCTTCCTTCGGGGAGGTAATATCCACCGGCTTTCCTTTGTAAATCAGGCGTCCCGAATCTGGACGCAGATAGCCATAGATGCACTCGGCAAGGGTGGTTTTCCCAGCGCCATTCTCCCCCAGCAAGCAGTGGATCTCGCCTCGGGCAATTTCAAGCGAGACGCAGTCCACCGCTGTCACCTGTGGAAAGCGTTTGGTCAGGCTATCGACGTACAATAATAAATCAGTTGAATTCATAACCGATCTGTTGCTATGCTGTCGAGGTCGATTGCCAGGCAGCACTCGGTGGGCTGTGTGATCCTGGGCGATTTGTTCATTCCGCAGGACCACACAGCGCCCGACCTATAAGGAGGGTTAAGAGAGAGGCGTATTTAAGAGTCAGACGTGGGCGTATCCAGCTTCAATGGAACTTTCAGCGTTCCATTCAAGATACTGTCCAATGCCGTCTTCACCGCATCTTTGACCTCCTGAGGGATCTTTGCATCAAAGTTATGGTAGGGCGAAAGTTCGGAAGAACCCTCCGCCATACTGAACCATACCGCTTCCATCGGCGCCGCGTAAGCTTCACCGGTAGTCTTATGCTGCCACCATTCGTCGATGATCCAATTGATGGCCGGATCGAAGTTCATGATGGCGCTGGCTGCTACGGCATCGGGGGATACCAGGCCGTAATCGATATAGTGAGCATAGCACATGATCTGTTTTTCGACACATGGCTCAAATGCCTCCGCCGACATCAGCATCTGATCCGCCCCGGCCGCGATCTGAGCGTATGCCGCTTCAGCACCCTTCGCTGGATCATACCAGCTTTCGATATACATCACTTTGGCCTTGATCTCAGGGTTGACCGACTTGGCGCCGTCGATGAAGCCGTTGTTGAAATCGTTGACGTCATCCGAGGGGAAGGTGGAGACGATGCCGATCGTGTCGGTCTTGGTCATGTGCCCCGCCAGGATGCCAAGCAAATACGCCGACTCATGCAGGTGTTGGAACACCCAATAGGCATTCCCCCCCATCGCTTCGTTGCCTGACCCGACGACGACCCACAAGATTTCTGGAAACTCATCTTTCAGTTTTTTCACCTGGTCGGAGTATGAGCTGTTCGCCCAGATGATGTCGTACTTGCCCGAAGCCGCATATTCACGCATGACCACTTCCGCTTCATCGCCGAATACAGCTTCAGTTATATCCGGGTCGGATATCGTCAGGCCATGGGGCTTTGCCTGCTGCACCCGTTTGAATGAATCCAGGAAGGAGCGATCCCACGCCTGTTCCGGTCCTACAGTCAGGATGGCTGCGAGATGCATTTCCGTCGGTTCAGCCGCCTTCTCGGAGCCACTGGTTTCCC
>JAQUAE010000006.1 GCA_028687395.1 Anaerolineales bacterium
CGCATTGCGCATCAGGATGAATAGAATCTTGTTTTCGATTGGGGTAAGCTTGACCACCTTGCCATCCACTGTGACTTCGTGATGAGCCAGGTCCACCTCCAGCGTGTCATCCACCCTGATCTTTGGCTCCAAAACATAGCCAAAATCCCCCACCCGCCGTAAGACCCGCTCGACGCGCGCTGCCAGTTCACGCGGGCTGAATGGCTTGGTGACGTAATCCTCGGCAAAATACTTGATTCCCCGCACGATGGTCTTCTCGTCATCTACCGCAGTTAATAAGATAACCGGTAGATCCGCATATTCCTGGACGATCTCACAAAATTCGAACCCATCCATGCCGGGCATGTGGATATCCACGATCGCCAGGTGGGGCAACCCCCGCTGGTCGATCACTTCCAGGGCATGTCGCCCATCCCTGGCTGGCCACACCTCATACCCTTCATACTCGAGTTTATCGCTGACGATCCTTCGTATCGACTCGTCATCGTCGACGACCAGGATGCGCTGGCATCGACCTGCATCCACGTCATCGCAAGCTGGTCTTCGCTTGCCTGCGCTTTGAGGTTGATAGGAACCCATCGCCTGCCATCCTCGGCCGTATCACGCGCGAGGTGATTAAATTATACTGGAAATCTAAATAAAACTATAGCCCTGAGCGTCCATTTTCCGCCCAGGGCTATAGGGGTGTTGGTGCAGCGGCTGCGTTGTGTACCTTCTGATGTCGATGCTGCGATGTAAGCGTGATGTTGCTGCCTCAACCTTGCTTATAGGGGGGTATGCACCCACCCTCCTAAGCCATACCGATAAGACTACCGGTAATGGTACAGTTACATCATAACCGAGGAACCTTACGAACCATCTTACGCCAGCCCTCCTTGCTTGTCTGGCCTCACCGACCTCTGCTTCCTCCCCTGCTCTCCTGCCGCAAGGCTGCCCTCCCCGAGAAAAAGGTGGCTACGTCCTCATCCACAAAAGTTTCAAGGGCAAGTATCCCAACACCACCTGCGCGCTCACCCAAGCCGGCCGGCGCGCAGATGTCGCTGCCGGCATAAGTCTGGTGGTTATTTTTATATCCATTGCTCCGCCTAATCCCCGCGCCCGTCTATCCCAGTACTTGCTATCCATGTGGGCATTTTCCGGGAGGCTGGTTAGCCGCTCATTGCACCTGGCTTTACCGCAAGCAGTAGCCCGCTCCTCGCAGCGAAGGATCTATTACCAGTCACCACCACTGCGTAAGTCCTGTCGAACCCCCTGCGGCCTTTGTATTACTGTATTTCCACGAAAATGTAGCCTGCCACGGCATTCCCCAGTGTTACTGGCTGTCCTTCCACTTCGACAGTAATGGTTTGGTTGAATGGCAGGATCTCTGTAACGGCAACCCGGACACCGGGGATGATGTGTTTGGTTTCCAGGTAGCCAAGTAATTGGGCATTCTCTTCCGCCAGCTCGTGAATGCGGCGGATGGTGACTGTTTCTCCCGGTGATATTTTCGTCAGCGGGATCCAGTCTTTCACGAACTCATCGCAGCCGGGCAAGGGGTTGCCGTGCGGGCAGGTCTGCGGCCTGCCGAGTTGCTCCATCAGCGCCGTTTCGGTCATGCTGGAGATGGCATGTTCCAACTGGTGGGCCTCGCTGTGGAGTTGGGACCACGGCAGGGTCCTGACCATCATCCACTCCATCAGCATGTGACGGCGCATGACGACCCGTGCCGCCTTCCAACCGGCTTCGGTCAGATGGGTGCCGTCTTTGCTCATGGTGATCAACCCGTCACGAGTCATGCGCTTGAGCGTGTTGGTTACCGTGGGAGGGGTGACGCCCAACAGTTCCGCCAGACGCGACCCGACCACCGGTTCACGGTCGCGTTCCATCACGTAGATGAGCGACAGGTAATCCTGGATGGTCGAACTGAGGCTGGATATTTCCGCAGTGTCCAGGTTCGTGACATTTGTCATGATACAAACCCTGAGTATTCCATTGCGCTAATAATAATTATTAGCATATAATAATATAAGTTCTTCTTAACTTATTATAACATCGCCTATCGCAGGAGATTGGTATGGCAGAGCATGACCGCCGGATATCGCTGTCCGAGATGACGACCGGAGATGATGCCACCATCCTGGCTATCCAG
The DNA here is from genome assembly GCA_028687395.1 of Anaerolineales bacterium. GTDB lineage: Bacteria > Chloroflexota > Anaerolineae > Anaerolineales > UBA4823 > JAQUAE01. Next base: position 2,132 of record JAQUAE010000006.1, read on the forward strand.
GGCGGCCGGATGGTTAACAACCGGCTGGCCTCGCTTGGTTTCACACCCGGCGTGCAGGTCAACATGACCCAGAATTACGGGCGCGGGCCGTTGATCGTGACCGTGCGCGGGACGCGCGTGGCGATAGGGCGCGGCGAGGCGGCCAAGATCATCGTCGAGCGAGGCTCGCATGAGTAATTGTCACGATACCTCGGCGCAGACTGCTTCGCCCCTGGCCATCATGGATGTCGACGCGCCGTTGATCGCCCTGGCCGGTCAGCCGAATATGGGCAAGTCCACCCTTTTCAATTTATTGACCGGCCTGAACCAGCACGTGGGCAACTGGCCCGGCAAGACGGTGGAACGTCGCGAAGGTCATTTCGACCTGAACGGACGCTCTGTCCGCCTGGTGGACCTGCCCGGGACTTACAGCCTTACGGCCTATTCTCCGGAAGAGGTCATCGCCCGCGAGTTCATCCTGCGCGAAAAACCGTCCGTGGTGATAGCGGTCGTCAGTGCGGCGAACCTGGAACGCAGCCTCTACCTTGTGGCCGAACTGGCCACGCTGAAAGCGCCGGTGGTGGTGGCCTTGAACATGATGGATGTGGCGGCGCAGGAAGGCATTCACGTAGATGCACAGGTTCTCGAGGCCGCCCTGGGGCTGCCGGTAGTCCCAATGACGGCTTCGAAGGCCGTGGGCGTGCGTGAACTGCTCGGCGTGGTACAAGACATCCTGAGCGGAAAACCGGCCCCCCGTCCACTCCCGCCCGAAGTGCGCGCCGACCACCGCAAGGTTCTGGATAAGATCGAGACATTGATCATCGCTCATGTCCCCGAGCCGTATCCACATAATTGGGTGGCGCTCAAACTGCTGGAGGGCGATGTCGAGGTAACGCGCATGATGCACACCGCACTGCCAAACGATGTTTGGGATGTCGTCCACGATGTTTTGCGCCTTCACGACGATGCCTTCCTGGCGGTGGCTTCAGGCCGCTACGAATGGATCGGACGGATGGTGCGCGCCGCGGTGGCGCGGCCCAGGGTCGGGCAAATTGGCATGACCGAGCGCCTCGACCGCCGGGCGGCCCACCCGCTGTGGGGCCTGTTCATCCTGGCTGGTATCCTTGGGCTGGTGTTCTGGCTGACGTTCACGATCGGCAGCCCGATCCAGGCATGGCTGGACGAGCAGGTGGTCACGCCGCTGGCCGGGCTGGCCGCAGGCGCGCTGGCGGGCGCACCGTTCTGGGCGCAAGGGATGGTGGTGGACGGTCTGATCGGCGGAGTCGGCACGGTGCTGACCTTCCTGCCTATCTTGGTCGTCTTCTTCGCCGCCTTCGCCCTGCTCGAGGACGTGGGCTACATGGCACGCGCCGCGTATGTGATGGACAACTTGATGCACCTGATGGGCCTGCATGGCAAGTCATTCCTGCCGCTTTTCCTGGGGTTCGGCTGCAATGTACCTGCCATCATGGGCACGCGCGTGATCGACTCTTGGCCAGCGCGCCTGCTGACCATCCTGATCGCCCCGCTGGTACCCTGCACGGCGCGCATGGCAGTGGTGGCCTTCATCGCCCCGGCGTTTTTCGGAGCGAATGCCATTTGGGTCTCGTGGGGGCTGGTGCTGCTTTCCCTACTGGCGCTTGTCTCCAGCGGCGCGCTGCTCAACCGTGTCATTTTCAAGGGCCAGCGTTCGGCCTTCATCATGGAGATGCCGCTCTACCACATTCCCAACGCCCGCACGATCGGTTTGCTGGTCTGGCAACGCTCGCTGTCTTTCGTCAGAAAGGCCGGGACGGCCATCCTGGCCATGTCCCTGCTGGTGTGGGCGCTCTCCTACCTGCCAGGCGGCGACTTGAACACTAGTTTCCTGGCCCGCTTCGGGCAACTCATCGAACCGGTGGGCAGTTGGATGGGCTTCGACTGGAGGCTCACCGTGGCGCTCATCACCAGTTTCCCGGCCAAGGAGAACGCCATCGCGACTCTGGGCGTGCTGTTCGGGAATTCCCCCAATGTCGGCCTGGCCAATATACTGGTGGCGTCCTTTTCGAATGCTTCGGCCCTCTCGTTCCTGGTCGTGACGATGCTCTTCATCCCGTGCATGGCGACCGTGGCCGTGACGAAGCAGGAGACCAATTCCTGGCGATGGACGCTCCTGAGCGTGTTCCTGTTGCTGGGCATTTCGGTTGCCGCAGGGGCAGCAGTGTATCACCTGGGCGTTCTTTTTGGACTGTAGCCATGTTGCAAAAATTACTTACCGTGATCCGCTCCGGCGGCACGTTCGAGACCACGGTTCTGGCAGCCCGGCTGGGAACGACGCCCGAACTGGCAACAGCCATGCTCGAGCATCTCCAGCGCATGGGGCACATCCGTCCCTATCGAACCTGCGGCTACGCCTGCGGGGGATGCAACCTGCGCACGGAATGCCCGCAAACGCAGCCTGGAGGCGCGATGGCGAATGGTATGCAACTGTTCATGCTGGCCGACCCTCTGCCGGATGCGGATGAAACCAAGACTGGCGAGTGAAATCCACAGGATGCTGGATAGAGAAAGCTAATCCTCCTCCCTTTTGACCCTCACTCCATATTAATAATGACTGGTTCAGTCTCTTTAGGCGCTCCACCGAGTTTTGGTTCCTTTGGGTGCCCGTCGAGATACTGCTGGAGCAAGGAAGGTGCCTCGGGATGGTCAACATGCAGAGCACGATCGTAATCTCCAGCTGGGACGGGTGGTTCGAACCGGATCGGGCGCCGAATACCGAACAACTCAAAGAAGTGGGCGACTAATACCAGTACGCTGTAACGATATTCCTGCATCTTAAGTGATTGCCATTCCACGATGGAAGCCATTGCGCCCTGGACGCGCGCTTTTTCGCGCACGATGCGGTGGATCTGCTTCGGCTCACGCTGACCGACGGGTGAGATGAGTATCAGATTGGCCACCAAAACCAGGATGCTGAAAGAGATCAACACTACCCAGCCGCCTTCGGTCCACTTGCCGACAATCTGTCCGACAAAGACTATGGCAGAGAGCGTGCCGGCTAGGGTGGCACCCAGGCTGCCCCAACTTCGCTTCGCGCCACTTGGGTAGGTCGACAGGATATGCCGACGCACTGCGAACCCCATCACCATGATTGGCATGAACACGCCGATGCCGTAATAAGGTATCCCCAGGGCGGTTTTACCGCGGATCAGGAAGGTAATCAGGATGACAACCACGTAGGCAATCGTCACAGAGCGGGTGAATGTGCCCCGTTTGTCGCGATAGACGATGATCTCGGGAATCTCGCCCATGGCTACATCGCGCCACTCGGTGGCTTGCAGGTCCTGAAAGGCGGTCATCGAAGCTGCTGCCAACAGGGCCACAGCCAGGATCTGGTAAGCCCAGTAAAGAATGACACCCCCAGGTATTTGTTGGAACCCGATAAAAGCCAGGTTGCCTACCAGCGAGCGTCCGGCCGTGCCGTCAAAAGCGTTGAAATGGATGGCAAAATACGTCAGAAAAGCCGTGGTGATACCTCCATAGAAAAGAAAGGAGGTCTGCACCATGCGCCCGATGCCCGATTTGCCGCTGTAGTATTCCCATAAGCCGTGAAGCCGAGGTAGGTACTTCTTGCCCCATTTCACCAGGGCAAAATCCTCGTTAATGACGAATTGGATGCCATTCGACATGGCTTCCAACCCGCTCAACGCCACCAGGCCTTTCATCGACGCAGTCAGCATGTGATATAGCGCCATGCCCAAGGATGGCGCATCGCCCACTTGTTCATAGGGTAATGCCGGGGTTCCACGGCCTTTAGCCATGAACAAGCCGATGGCCATGAGGATGGTCATCAATACAAAGATGCCCAGCATTGTAAAAACCACTCGCGCCGACTCGCCCCGGCCGCGGATGGTCAACCACCAGGTGATGGTGACCAGCCCGGCGCCGAGCGCCACCCGCACCAGCCAGTCGATGTTATAGGAGTTCGTCAACGACAACAACTGGTCGACGCCCGATAAGCTGGATACGACAATAGTAAATATGTAATCCTGGAGCAACACCACGGCCACCACCAGGCTCAGACCCGGCGCAAGGTAGCGCATCGAGGCGGTGTACGACCCGCCGCCCTCATTAAATACCCCGAGAGAGTACATGTAAAGAAAGCCGAAGACAGCGTTGGCAAACGCAATGACGACCACTGCAATCCAGGCGTATTTTTGTAGCCCATAGGGGTGCAGGGCGCTCATCATCTCGCCGGTGGCATAGAAATATGAAGTAAAGTAATCCACACCGAAGAGAGCAATGGCAGCCAGTAGGCCGATCTGCCCGGCGCCATGGACGTTGGCATTTTCCTGCTTTTCGACCGGTGCAGCTTTAAATGCCAGATACGCGATGACTATCAGAAATGCAATCGAGAATAACATTGTTAACCTTGATCCGGTTGATAAGAGCGTTGCCAGAAGACGTTTTCTATGCTTTTGAGCTGAGCCAGCAAGTGCTTGCGAGTAGATGGATTGAGGCAGTTATCGTTATTGATCTTCTCTTCCATCAGGCGCATGGCAAGGACTACAAACGCCGGAACGAACATAATCCGCCCGTTTGGGATGACTTCGACCGGGTATAGTCGTAAAGCCAGGGCGGCATCATCGAAGTAAGGCAGGGAAAGGCTCAGACCTCGGTTGAGTGTCCCGGCCTCAGCGCGGCTGCGTATCTTTGTGATGATCTCGCGGGTGTATGTGCGCGCCAGGGCGCGCCCCTGGTTCACCAGTTGCCCGAGTAGCCCGGCGCGCTTGCGCTGGTAGGTCTCGTCTACAACCACACTAGGGCAAATGGCAATCGCATCTTGCAGAATGCGCACGGCGTTTTCCAAAGAGGCAATGCACGCCTCGGCTTCTGTAAATGAACCAGTCAGAAGGTGATCATCTTCACCGAAAGCGACCCATTGGGGCAGAAAGAACCGCCTCGCCTCAACCATGTAAGGGACTTGCAACCTGCCACCATCCGGATTGGTAGCCTCGAGCTCTGTAACTGCGTCCGTGGCCGCGAGCAGCGCTGAAGGAGGTTCTGAGTCCAACGGTATAGAGGGGATATCGTCACCATCTTCGGATCGATAGCGAACCGGGCGACCATCTGGAAGTAGCTGGTGGACAATCGTATATCCCAGCGCGTAACGGAGTAGTCTGGCGCAAACAGCCAGGCCGGGATTCAGTCCCTGTTCCAACGCGTTCAGGTGCTGGATGAGTTCGGCGCGCTTTTTGGCGTGCGAGGTATGTCTCAGGCTAATACCAACTGTTTGGCGACGTGCAACAGGCGGCAGATCTATAATCTCGCCGCCTTCCAGGATAACCCGGTCGGGCAATTGGTATCGGATCCATTTACCTTCTACCAAAGCCAACACGATTGCCCTGGCCTGCTGGTTTAGGAAGTGCTGTGTCACCATAGGCTGGGCGTTAAATAAATTGGAGAGGGCGTCATACTCCCGGGTAATCTGGCTGATAGGTATTCCAAGAACCATAATTACTCCTTCAATCGTGGAGAAGTATAAGAAGGTCGTATAAAAAGGTGACAAAGAACAGGGGCAATCCCATAAAGAAATAATAAAAATCCCCTCCAACTTATCAGGTTGGAGGGGGAAAGCGGGGTGGTGCACCCCAAGCAGGACGATATCGTGCACTCAATCGCCAGCCATGAATCGGTAACCGATACCAGGCTCGCTTAGTATGAAACGCGGCTGCACGGGATCGTCTTCCAGCTTCTTGCGCAATTGGTGAACGAAGACCCGTAGATATTCGACATGGTCTGCGTCAGCCGGGTCCCAGACGTGAGAGAGGATCGACAGGTGGGTGAGGACACGCCCGGCATTGGATGCCAGGTAAGCCAGCAGCTTGAACTCGGTGGCAGTCAGCTTGACCTCTTCGCCGTCTCGTCGGACTAGGTGCTGGGCCAGATCGATGACGAGCGGCCCCGCTGTGACGACCGTCCTTTTATTCGCCGACCCGCGGGCGGCGGCGTGGCGCAGCGCCACGCGGATTCGCGCCAGCAGTTCGTCGATCCCGAAGGGTTTGGTGAGGTAGTCGTCAGCGCCGCTGTCCAGAGCCTGTACCTTATCCTGCTCGCTGTCACGGACGGAGAGAACTATGATAGGAGTGTGTGTCCACTCGCGGAGTCGCTTGCATACGGTCACGCCGTCCATGTCGGGCAGGCTTAAGTCAAGGATGATAGCGTCTGGCTGGCTGGCAGCAGCCAGGGCTAAGCCTTCCTCGCCCGTAGCGGCGATGGACACGCGAAACTGGCGGCCGGTCAGGATGGTGCGCAGGGCGCGTAGGATCTGGTGTTCGTCGTCGATGACGAGGATATGCGGCTGGTTGCTCATTCGTTGGGTATCCTTGGGTTTACTCCCTCAGCTTGAGTAGGCAGCGTGAAGCGAATGGCGAAGCCATGTTCCAGGTTCTCCGCCCAGATGGAGCCTTGGTTGGCCTCGACGATGCCCTTGCAGATGGATAATCCCAAGCCGGTGCCGGTGATCTGGTCAGCGGCAGTAACGCGGTGAAACTTATCAAAGATCTTTTTCAGATCAGCCTCCAGGACAGCCGGCCCCTGGTTGTCGACTTGCACCCATACATTCTGCTCGTCCTGCAATCCGGCTGTGATCTTGATGATGCTGTTGGAAGGCGAGTATTTCAGGCTGTTACTAAGCAGGTTGTTGAAGACATGTTCCATCAGGACATCGTCCACGTAGACCAGCGGGAGGTCTTCAGGGATATCCAATTCAATCCGGTGGTTTGGACCTGCCAGGCGTGCCCGCTTGGTAGCCGGTGCTGCGATCTCGGCCAGCACGTTCCAGCGGCGATTGAGCTGGAGGGCGCCAGCCTCGATGCGAGACATGTTGAGCAGGTTGCCGACCAACTGGTTGAGGTGGTCAGTCTCCTCTTCTATAGCCGCCAGCAGGTCGCGGCGTGCTTCAGCCTCCCACGCCACGTCTTCGCTGCGTAGACTGGTAACGGCGGCCTTGATGGTAGCCAGCGGAGTGCGTAGTTCATGCGAGACGGAGGAGAGCAGCGCCGATTTCATCCGGTCGCTCTCCTCGAGGATGCGTGCCCGACTCTCGTTTGCAGCCAGGCGAGCGCGTTCCAAAGCCAGCACGCCCTGACTGGCGTAGGTGCGTAGCAGACGTTCCTCTGACGGGCTAAGTGTCCAGCCAGTTCGCCACAGGCGGATTTCACCCAGCAGGCGTTGCCTGCCCTGCATCGAAACCAGGATGGTCGGCTGCTCGGACAGGGAATTTCCCCGGGAGCTCGCCTCCGGTAATCGGATTAGTCCTGGCTGCGGCTCGCCTTCGGTAAAGACCTCCACCTGTTCGGCCTGGAAGGTCTCCAGTGTCTGCTGTGCCAGGTTGGTGAGAAGGTCGGGTTCGCGATGCAGCCTCGAAAGAGCCAGGCTGAGTTCGTAGAGGCGGGCTGTCTCGTTCTCGCGGGCGCGCGCGGTGGCCAAGCTGTTGGTCATGCGCCCGACCAGTTGGCTGATACTGACGGCAAGCACCAGGAAGACGATCAGGACCAGGATGTCTTGTGACTGGTGCACCATCAGGGTGCCGTAGGGTGGGAGGAAGAAGTAGTTCAGGGAAAAGAAGGCAGTCAGGGCAGCCAGGATTCCCGGGCTCAACCCACCTAGCGCAGCGCTGGTGCCAACTGGCAGGAGGTAGAGAAGGGCAACGGTGGCGATCTCCATCTGATCGCGGATTACCAGGAGTCCAGCCGTCACGATCGCCGTGATGACGATTGAGAGCAGAAAGTAAAAAAGGCGCCGTTGCATGAAAAGAAATGTCCAGATACGCCGCATATCCTCATTTTAATACACAAGGTTGGGAATTCCTATCCCATCCAAAAGCCGCCAGAAAAAAGCGCCCCTATGAGTGGTTGGTATGGCCCCTTGTCATATTATCAGGACAGAAGGAAGGAGGATTAAATCATTTGGAATTTCTAAATTCCAAATTCCCTCCTCCTTAAAACAAAAAATCCCGCTACCTCCGGGATTTCCTGTGCCCCCAAGGGGATTCGAACCCCTGTTTTGGCCTTGAGAGGGCCGCGTCCTGGGCCTCTAGACGATGGGGGCCAAAGCCCTGACATTCTACCACGCCGTCTCGCCCCCCGTCAACAATCACCTCCCCTCCCGTGCTATAATTTTTCTCACAACCGCATTCACCTCGCCTCGCCCCACGCAGCCATCGTCCTGCACCTGGCGAAGCCAAAGGAGACATTCATGTTCGATCGCCAGAAGCTGGAAGAACTCCGCCGCGCCTGCCAGGAGTGGGAAGACCTCACTCTTCAGGACAGCCTCTCGCGCCTGCCTGAACGCCAGGCGCGCTTCATCACCACCTCTTCCGAGCCCATCCAGCGCCTCTACACCCCCCTCGACGTCGCCGAGCTGGATTACACCTCCGACCTCAACTTCCCCGGCCAATACCCCTTCACCCGCGGCATCCACCCCACTCTGCACCGCAGCCGCCTGTGGACCATGCGCATGTTCGCCGGCTTCGGCACCGCCGAGGAGACCAACGCCCGCTTCAAGTACCTCCTCGAGCAGGGCCAGACCGGCATGTCCATCGCCTTCGACCTGCCCACCCTGATGGGTTTCGACACCGACGCCCCCCAGGCGCTGGGCGAATTCGGCAAGTGCGGCGTCGCCGTCTCCTCCTTGAAAGACATGGAGGTCTTGCTCTCCGGCATCCCCCTGGACAAGGTCTCCACCAGCATGACCATCAACTCCCCCGCCGCCATCATCTGGGCCATGTACCTGGTCGCCGCCGAGAAGCAGGGCGTGCGCCTCGACCAGTTGCGCGGCACCATCCAGAACGACATCCTCAAGGAGTACATCGCCCAGAAGGAATACATCTTCCCCCCCGAGCCCTCCATGCGCCTGGTGGTGGACACCATCCAGTTCGGCGCTCAGAGCGTCCCCCAGTGGAACCCCATTAGCATCTCCGGCTACCACATCCGCGAGGCCGGCGCCACCGCCGCCCAGGAGCTCGCTTTCACCCTGGCGGATGGCATGGAGTACGTCCGCTGGGCGTTGGGGCGCGGCCTGCCCATCGACGACTTCGCCCCCCGCCTGTCCTTCTTCTTCAACGCCCACAACGACTTCTTCGAGGAAATCGCCAAGTACCGCGCTGCTCGCCGCATCTGGGCGCACGAGATGAAATCCACCTTCGGCGCCAAGAACCCCCGCTCCTGGCTGATGCGCTTCCACACCCAGACCGCCGGCGTCTCGCTCACCTCCCAGCAGCCCGAGAACAACATCGTGCGCGTCGCCATCCAGGCGCTGGCGGCCGTTCTCGGCGGCACCCAATCCCTGCACACCAACAGCATGGACGAGGCGCTGGCCTTGCCCTCCGAGCACGCCGTAACCATCGCCCTGCGCACCCAGCAGATCATCGCCGAGGAGTCTGGCGTAGCCAACACCATCGACCCGCTAGGCGGCGCCTACTTCGTCGAAGCCTCCACCAACCGCCTGGAAGCCCAGGCTTACGACTATTTCCGCCGCATCCAGGATTTGGGGGGGGTCCTCCCCGCCATCGAGAAGGGCTTCTTCCAATCCGAAATCTCCGACTCCGCCTACCGTTACCAGCGCGAGATCGACCAGAACCTGCGCCGCATCGTCGGCGTCAACGCCTACCAGGAGAACCAGCCGGTGTCCATCCCCCTCCTGGAGATGGACCCCCAGGGTTACCAGCGCCAGGTGAGTCGCCTGCAGCAGGTGCGCGCCGAGCGCGACCCCGGTTGCGTCGGCCAGGCGCTCGACCGCCTGCGCCTGGCCTGCCAGGGGGCCGAAAACACCATGCCCTACCTGCTGGACGCCGTGCGCGCCTACGCCACGCTGGGCGAGATCGTCGCCGTCATGAAGGAAGTCTTCGGCGTCTACCACGAACCCACCTGGATCTGAGCGCACCTCGTCCGACCATCTTCCGGCTCCCCGTGGCAGTCTGTAAGCCCGCCATTCCAGGCTGTCCGGTTACGCCCGCACGCGCCCACATCCAGGCCTATTACCGCGCCGTCTAACCCTCCGATTCGGCAAGCGGTGATAGAATGAAAAGTTAGTGTGGCTCGGGCGTCGTCAGGCCCGGCTTCCTCCCGCTGGTCTGAACCGCTTCCCACCTCACCTGCGTAAAAACAACCGCTCGACGGTTGTTAGTCCGATTTCATTCACACTGGAGGCAATTCGCCATGCCAAGCGTCAACAAAATCAAGGGCGTGATCGGCATCCTCACCGGCGGGGGAGACGTTCCGGGGTTGAATCCTGCCATTCGCGCCGTCACCATCCGCGCCATCGAAGAGGGCTACCGGGTGATCGGCATCCGTCGCGGTTGGGCTGGCCTGACTGAGCTGATGCGCGACCCCCAGGTCGACAACAGCGAACATTTCCAGGAGCTCACCCTCGATACCGTCAACCGGGCTGGCCGCACCGGCGGCACCTTCCTGCACACCTCCCGCACCAACCCCACCAAGGTGTCCCTCGACGCCGTCCCTGACCACCTCAAGGATAAGTACACCGCTCCCAAGAACGACCTGATTCCCGAAGTGCTCCAGAATCTGGACTTCCTGGGCATCGATTACCTGATTCCCATCGGCGGCGACGACACCCTCAGCGTCGCTGTCCGCCTCGCTAAGGAGGGCGTCAAGGTCGTCGCCATCCCCAAGACCATGGATAACGACGTGCCCGGCACCGATTATTGCATCGGTTTCAGCACCTGCGTCACCCGCACCATCAACATGGCCAACAGCCTGCGCACCACTGCCGGCTCTCACGAGCGCTTCCTGGTGCTCGAAGTCTTCGGGCGCTACGCCGGCTTCACCGCCATGCTCCCCACCATGGCTGGCGCCGCTCACCGCTGCGTCATCCCCGAATTCAAATTCGATATCGAGCGCCTGACCCAGATCCTCTCTGAAGACCGCCTCCAGAACCCCAGCCGCTACTCGGTCGTCCTCGTCTCGGAGGGCGCCATGTTCACCGGCGGCGAGATGGTCTTCGAAAGCCAGGAGAAGGACGCCTTCGGCCACGCCAAGCTGGGTGGCATCGGCGACCTGGTCTCCGCCCGCCTCAAGGACCTCTCCCCTAAATATAACCACGGCAAGACGGTCAACGTGCTCAACCAGAAGCTCGGCTACCTAGTGCGCGGCGGCGACCCCGACGCTATCGATTCCATCGTCCCCATGGCTTTCGGCAACCTGGCCCTCGACCTGATCATCGAGAAAACCTTCGGCAGGCTGGTGGTGCTCAAGCACGGCCGTTACGAAAACGAGCCTATCGACGTCGTCACAAGCAAAAAGAAGCTGGTCGACGTCGATAAGTACTACCACACCGAGCGCTATCGCCCCAGGTACACCAGCATCGATCTGGCGCCGATGTTCATTTTCACCAGCGACTAGCCCCACTTTCACGCTCAACTGCGTAACTTCTAAATAGAATCAAATCGCCGGTTTTCTCCCCTCAACCGGCGATTTGTCCATCTGCGTCCCGGATTATTGAAAACGGATCTTTTCGATGTGCACGTTTTCCGGCCCCACCATCCCCCCCAGCTTCTCGAGCAATTCCTGGCACACGCCGGTCGATTCGTTGGGGAATTCTACCAAATAATTACGCCCACGTTCGTATACCCAGAAGGCAAAGCGGTCGTTCCCCGGAAAGGAGGCGATGTTGTGGTGGATGCGCCGCATGCGCAGCACGTCGTGCGTCTTGTCACCCGTCGTCCGCAGGAAGACTGTGATCATGTGCACGTTGCCCTCGGCGCTGGCCGGCGCAGGCGGCAGGATGAACGGCGGCGGCTCCGCCGCGGCTTGCTCCTGCGCCGCCTCCAGCGCGACACCCGTCCTGGCGCCAATCGCTGGCGCCTGAGCCGTGGGCGCTTCCTCGACTGCCTCACCCGCTATAATTTCTGCTGCCGTTACCGGCTCCACCTCTTCTTGTGGCGCTTCGGGCGCTGCTTCCGGGTTGAGCTCCACTAACGGGTCAGGTGGATTTGTGCCCGGCGCCCCTTCGACCTGGGCTGCCTCGCTCGCTATCGTTTCCTTCCCTACGGCTGCCGTTGGCGCCCAGCCATCCGGGAAGGGTTCCGGTGGGGGTGGGCAGTTTCTCTCCCACGTCTCCTCCACCGCCTCGACCGGCGGCTCGTAAACCTCCTCTTCCTGCGCGGGGGGCTCAGAGCCAACTTGCACGGGAGCGGCGCTCCGCACCGGCGCTCCCGGCTTCGCCGCCTCCCGCCTCACCTTGGCCCCTACGCGGTTTATCCCACTCGTTGTCTTCTCCCCTGCCGCCGAGGTGATCTTCAGCTCGCTGCTCACCCGTTGCGCAATCACCTTCGGGTCGCCCCCCTCCCCCTCCACCCGGCCCTCCACCAGGATCACCTTGTCGTACTCCACCAGCTTCGCAGCTTGCGCCCAGACCTTGGGAAAGATCACCAGCTCGATCTTCCCCTGCACGTCCTCCAGCGTGACGAACGCCATTGCATTGCCAGCCTTGCTCTGGTAGTGGCGCACGCGCGTGACCAATCCCGCCACCCGCACCGTCTCTTCCGGCGAGGCCTCGCTCAATTGCCCCGAGAAATGCGTGATCACCTGCGTGATCTCGTTCATCACCGGGCTGAGCGGGTGGTCGGAGACGTACAGCCCAATCAACTCCTTCTCCCAGTTCAACATCTCCCGCCGGCTCACCTCGGCCACGCTGCGCGGCAGCACGATCGCCTCGTTTACGCCAGTGTGCTCCCCGAACAGGGTCATCTGACCCATCTCGGCCGCCCGGAAGGACGCCGTGCTCACCGAAAGGATGATGTCGAGGCTGGCCAGCAGGGCGTTGCGCGGTCCGAACTGGTCCAGCGCGCCCACCCGCACCAGGCTTTCCAGTGAGCGCTTGCCCACCTGGCGCAGGTCCACCCGCTGCGCAAAGTCGTTCAGGTCCTGGAACGGCCGGCCTTCCCTCCCCGCCAGGATGGCCTCCACCGGCCCATGACCTACGTTCTTCACCGCCCCCAACCCAAAACGGATGGCCGCTGACTTGATCTTTCCCGCTTCGTCCCGTTCGTCCTCGATGGTGAAGTCCCAATCGCTGGCGTTCACGTCCGGTGGGCGCACATCGATGCCCATCCGTCGGCAATCCGCCACGTAAAGCGCCACCTTCTCCGTGTCGTTGCGTGTCACCGAGAGCAGCGCGGTCATGTATTCCACCGGATAGTGCGCCTTCAAATACGCCGTCTGTACCGCGATCACCCCATAATCCGCAGCGTGCGCCTTGTTGAACCCATAGCGGGCGAACTCCTCCCAATCGTCGAATATCTTCTCCGCCTTCTCCTGCGGAATGCCCTTGCTCACCGACCCCTCGACGAACTTCTTGCGGTGCTCCAGCAGCTTGTCTTTCAGCTTCTTCGAGATCGCCTTGCGCAGGTCGTCCGCTTCCGGCGCAGAATACCCTGCCAGGTCCATCACCGCCCGCATTAACTGTTCCTGGTAAACCGGGTAGCCGTAGGTCTCCTTGAAGATCGGCTCCAGCGCCGGGTGTGTGTATTCCACCGCCTCCTGGCCATGCATGCGCCGGATGTAACCC
>JAQUAE010000257.1 GCA_028687395.1 Anaerolineales bacterium
CATCACGGTCCACAGGATAGCCTGTATCGTGGCATTGCGCAGTTTGGGTTCCATAGAAGAGACACCGGCGGCAGCCAACCCGCTGATCAGACCCGCCGCCAGCGGGACGGCCAGGCCGGCCGGGAAGCCGATGCCCAGGGTGAGCAAGCGGTAGAGTTCCGGTGAGGCGTTGATCAGCACCGCGCGCAGGTTCACCAGGTTGCCCAGGGTGAGCAACAGATCGATCACAACCCCCCCTGCCAGGCCTACCAGGCCCCCAAGTAACAAGGATTGGGAGAGCTTGAGGTTGGCGCCTCTTACCGTGTGGTAGCTGAGCAGGATGATGGGCGAGAGCAGCAGGATTTGCCCCATCGAAATGGCGTTGCTGATGATGTCCCGGCTATCGAAAGACACCACCATGCCGATCAAGGCCATAAGGATGGAGACCAAGCCGCCGAGCAAACCGGCGCGCAAGGCTTGTTTCCAGGTATTGGTCGAGGTCGTTTCCATGTTCCTCTCCCTCATGCCTTCGCTTGCGCCAGGCGTTCACCCAAAATTCCGGTCGGACGGAAGATCAGGATGAAGACCAGGATGGTGAAGGCGATTGCGTCCTTGAGCTGGTACGGCGCAGGTATCCCCAGACCGTCCAGGAACAGGTTCGGGCCCATCGATTCGAGAATGCCCAGCAGAATACCCCCCAGGAGAGCGCCGGGCACGTTGCCAATGCCCCCCAACACTGCGGCTGTAAATGCTTTCAACCCAGGTATGAAGCCCATGTAGAAATTCACTACTGGAAAGATGAGCGCGTAGAGGACGCCGGCCACGCCTGCCGAGGCGCCGCCCAACGCAAAGGTGAAGACGATCACCCGGTCGACGTCGATGCCCATCAACGCCGACACCTCTTTATCTTCGGATACCGCCCGCATGGCTTTGCCCATCTTGGTGTATTGCACGATGGCAAAAAGAACTAACATCATGATAAAAGCGGAAAGGATTACCATTATTTGAGTTTTGAAAACCCGGATTGCCCCAAAATACACCACTCCTTGTAGGGCGGCAATTTCCGGATAGGCTTTCACACCCGATCCGTATAAACCGCGAAAGGTGTATTGCAAGAAAAAAGACGCCCCAATGGCGGTGATGAGGGGGACAAGGCGGGGCGCATTACGTAATGGCCGATAGGCGATCCGTTCCAGCAAAATGGCGATGGCGGTGGACATGGCGACGGATAACCCGAATATGAGCAACAAACTGACCACCGGATTCTTGTCCATAAAGCCGGATTTTGCCAACGCGTCGGCCAGGAAGACCGCGGTAAACGGTCCGCTCATAAAAACTTCGCTGTGGGCAAAGTTGATCATGCGTAAGATACCGTACACCAGGGTGTAGCCCATGGCAATGAGCGCGTACACCCCTCCTAATGCCAGACCACGGATGAACAGGTCGATCCACGCATCGTAGGCGTACTTGTTCAGCTTCAGGGTGACGAACGTGCCCCAGATGACCACGAAGAGGATGGCCACGCCGATAGCCCAAACAACGACATCCGTGATCGTTATCCGTTGGCGCCATGTTCGCAGCATACGCTTTCTCCTTAAGTTAAATAAACTCAGCGAGAGGGGCGAGGCTAGCCTCGCCCCTTGTGTATCGTACCTGAGCTTGCAGCAGGGTGTGCTTTACGGCCAAATCTTCTCAGGCGGATAGGTGTCGATGTGGTATTCGTAAACCGCAATCTTGGGGTCTGCGCAGTCGCCCGTGGGTGTGCAGGTCAGGTTCCCGGTCAGACCCTGGAAGTCCTTGGTGGCGTAAACCGCGTCGCGCAACGCCTGGCGACCGATGTGCAGGGTGCCATCCGGATCCTGAACAGCGACTTTTTCAATCGCTGCGACGATGATCATGAACGCGTCGTAGGCGTGGGCATGGAAGATGCTGATGGGTTCCTTGCCGTACTTCGTTTTATAGGCGGGGACGAATTGATTGGCGTAGGTGTCGCCAAACACGGTGAAGTCTGGGCTGGAGACCATGAAGCCTTCCACGGACTCACCCGCAGCCTCAACCACATCCGGCGAGAACAAGCCATCGGCGCCCATCAGGTAGGTGTTCTCCAGGCCTGCGGTCTCCTTCGCCTGACGGATGATGAAGCCACCCGCGGGGAGGAAGATCGGGAAGTAGATGAATTCCGGCGCGCCGGCAGCGATGCGGGTCAGGACGGGTCCCATATCGGTCTGGTTGGGATCCACGGCTTCCTGAGCGGTGACCTCTCCACCCAGTTTCTTGAACTCCTCGGCGAACACGGCCTGGAGCTTGTCAGCGTAGAGGCTGCCATCGTGAATCGTGGCCGCCTTCTTGATCCCCAGCGATTCCCAGGCGAACTTGGCTGCCGCAGCGCCCTGAATGTTATCGTTGTGGGCGGTGCGCAGATAGCCGGGGAAGTTATTGGGGTTGCCGGCTTCAGTCAGGTCCGGGGCGGTGTTGGAGGGGGAGACGATGACGAAACCTGCCTGAGACAGCAAGGGGATAGCCACGCGGGCAGCGCTGGAGCAAGAGGTGCCGATGACACCCACGATGCTGGTATCAGCAGCCAGCTTGGTGCCTGCCGACTGGCCAACTTCTGCGCTGCAGCCTTCGTCCTCGCCGACCAGTTGCACGTCGTGCCCAAGGACTTTGCCCTTGTCCGTGATAGCGATCTCGATGCCATTGCGGGAGTCGACGCCCAGGGTCTCATTTGGGCCAGAGACTACGAGGGCATATCCAATTTTGATCGGGGAACCGGCGGGGACATCTACGCAGCCAATCGGGTCGGTGCATTCGTAGGGCTTGGCTGCTGGCTGGCATGCTGATAACACCATGCCCAAAATAAACACGAAGGATATTACGGGTAACAAACGTCTTGACATCTTCTTCTCTCCTGGTGAGTTGACTTATGATGGTTTGTTGATCCGATAGGGTTAGTCTGGCGATGCTATCTTTTTTTCCCGTTCACCTCCATGTCGAACTTTTGCGGAGGGGAAAACGAAACTGGGGCGTAGCGGCTATGATTGCCCCAGCTTCAATCCCCAACCAACCATTCATATCCGCTTAATTTACGGATTTTACAAGTATATCGCGATATGGTCAAGGAATAATACCAAATCTTAATGATAGTAGTTACGCAGTTGAGCGTGAAAGACATCGGTTTGCTTCAGGGCAGTGATGACGTTCAGCATGGCGTATTCGCTGGGCGGCGAGCTACGTACGATTTGCACGCCGTCATGGCGTCAGCCATAGTGTAGCACAAACGGCATTCCCAATCAATCGATTTGGCGTTCTTGTCCGCTATGGTAAAATGGATTGGTTAAATTATGAATGATACCCAAGCTCAGAATCTGATTGCGCCGCCCAGCCTGATGAAAGCCCTCAAGGCTGGTTTTGATGTTATCGCCAACCACATTGGCCTGATATTCTTCCCGGTGAGTCTGGACCTCTTCCTGTGGTTAGGCCCCCGCCTGCGCCTCACCCGCCTCGTCGAGGGCTACCTCCAAATGATGGCCTCGCTGCCTGGCATGACCGATTTGCCCAAATCGATGGATTTGATCCAGATGAACCAGGAATTGTGGAATGAGATCGGCCAGCGGTTGAATCTCTTTTCATCGTTGCGCGCTTACCCTGTCGGGATTCCCAGCCTGGTGATCTCCATCCAGCCCCTGGAAACCCCGCTGGGGGCGCCGGCTTTTCGTGAGCTCTCCACCGCAGGGGAGGCGCTGGCGGTGACGCTGG
>JAQUAE010000258.1 GCA_028687395.1 Anaerolineales bacterium
ACCAGGCTGCCGCGGCGGTTATGAACGCGCGGCTTTTCGAAGCCGACCGAGCCGCCAGGAAACGCGCCGAGGCGTTAGAGAAGGCTACCCACATCATTGGCTCATCTCTATCATTGAAGGATGTGCTCGCCCTGGTTCTGGAGCAGATGAGCCTGGTGATGCCTTACGACAGCGGCAATATCATGCTCCTGGAGGGGGAACGGCTGGTGATGAGCGCCTGGCGGGGCTACCGGGAGGTCAACGCAGACACTGCCTTGGAGACGATCAGCTTCGACCTGAGCGGGGATAATTCGGCCACGCGCGTCTTCCATCGCGGCGAGGCAGCCATGATCCCCGACGTAAGCGCCTCGCCCGACTGGCAGCCAACGGCAATCAGCACGAAAATCCGCGCCTGGCTGGGTGTGCCGCTCATCGTGCGCGACCACGCGATTGGCATCCTCAACCTGGACCGCCACATCCCGGGTGGTTACAGCGAGGAGGAGATCACCTTGGCGCAGGCCTTCGCCCTGCACGCTGCAACAGCGATCGAGAACGCCCAGTTGTTCGAGACTGCCGGGAGGCGCGCCGCTGAACTGGAAGCGCTGCACCAGGCCAGCCTTAGCCTGACTGGCAGCCTGGAGCTGGAGGAAGTGTTGGACGCCATCCTGGAAACAGCATTGAAGCTCTTTCCAGGAGCGAACAACGGGCACATTTTCCTCTATAACGCCGAGAGCGGCAACCGTCTGTCCTTCGGCGCGGCGCTGTGGGCGGATGGCCGCAGGGGGCAACCTATGGCCGTCCCGCGCGAAAACGGGCTGACCAATACCGTCGCCCGCAGTGGTGAAGCGGTGGTGGTGACGGATATGCGCCTCCACCCCCTCTACGAAGGTACGCCGGCAGAATGGCAAGGCGCCATCGTGGGCATGCCGCTCAAGATCGGCGAGCGCGTGGTTGGAGTGATGAATATCTCCTACCTGCACCCCCGGCAGTTCAGCGCCGACGAGCTGCGCCTGTTGGGCTCGCTGGGTGATCACGCTGCCATCGCCATCGAGAATGCCCGCTTGTACGAACAGGTGGCCGCCGAGCGCAGGCACCTCAGGCTCTTATACGACCTGGGGCGTAAGCTGGTGGCTGCGCTGGAGCCCGACGAGATCCTGGAGCAGGCGCTGACGAGGACCGCCCAGGCATTAGGCGGGTTGGTTGGCCAGGCGTTTATCTATCTCCCGGAGGAGGATCGTTTGAGCCTGCGCGTGTTGGTGGGCAAAGCGGAGCACTCCCTGCAGGAGTATGACGAGCTGATCCGCCTGCGGCCAGGAATGGGCCTGGCAGGCTGGGTGGCCCTGCACTGCCAGCCGGTGGTCGTGGGAGACGTTAACCTGGATGAGCGCTGGCTGCACGTGGCAGGGGTGGACGAGAACGTGCTCTCGGCTATCTCGGCGCCGGTAATGGCGGAGGAGCGCCTATTGGGCATCTTCACCATCCTGCACCACGAGCGCAACGCCTTCAACGAGATGCACCTGGTCTTGTTGCAAGCGATATGCAACGAGGTGGGCCTGGCGTTGAGCAGCGCCAGCCGCTACCAGGAGGTGAAGCGCCGCCTGACTGAGATCACCCTGATCCAAAACCTGACGCAGGCCTTCACCCAACGCCTGGACTTGCAGGCGCTACTCGACGAGGTGGTTACTCACCTGGGCCGGCGGCTAGGCTATCCCCTGGTGGAAATCTTCCTCATCGAGGGCGACAAGTTGGTCTTGCGCGCCGCACACGGCAATACCCCCTATACCCCGGAGCTTTCTATCAACCGGGGCATCATCGGGCGTGTGGCGCGCACCGGGCAGGCGACCTTCGTTCCGGACGTCAGTCGCGACCCGGACTACTGCGGGGATATCCCAAGCACGGTAACCGAGCTGGCTGTGCCGATATCCCGGGAAGAGAAGATTGTGGGGGTAATCAATATCGAAACCGACCGCCCGGACCAGTTGAACTGGCACGATCTCGACCTGCTGCGCGTCCTGGCCGGGCAGATATCCATCGCCCTGGAAAACGCGGTGCTGTACGAGCAGGTGCGCAGCCACGCCGAGGAGCTGGAGTCCACCGTCAACCAGCGCAGCGCTGAATTAATCGAGCTGTACGAGCTCAGCCAGACGATCGGCATGACGCTCTCCTACAACGACCTGATCCGGCTGTTGATCAGCCACCTACGCAACGCGATTGGCAGTGAGCTGGCGGCTGGGTGCCTGTATAAGAACGGCTCGCACTTCATGCTGGTGGAGGCATTGCGACCGGTGAGCCCACTAGTGGTGGACCTGCTGCGCCAGAAGTATAGCGAAGCGAGCGGGGGGAGCGAGATGGAAGCGGAAATCCCGTCGCTTACCGTGGATATCAACCTGGTGGATGAGGACAAGGCCGGCCTGCCGGCAATCAAGAAGCTGGGCTCACTGGTGCAGGTGCCGATCATAATTCGTCAACGGGCGGTGGGATTGCTTATTATTGGAGAGGAGGGCGAACGGATCTATGAAGAGAGCCAGGTGCGCCTGCTGGGTACTTTTGCGGGGCAGGCCGCGGCGGCCATCGAGCGCCTGGAAGCCATCCTGGCTGCCGAGCAGAAGCGCCTGGAGGGACTGGTGGAGAACCTGCCCACGGGCGTCGTGTTGCTCGACGCTGAATACCGCCCGTTGGTGGTGAACAAGTTGGGCAAGGAAATGCTCTCCCTCCTGGCCCCTGGGTGCGAAGAGGGGTCTTTAACTGGGCTGGGAAGCTTCTCGATAGAGGCTTTGATCGAGCGCCAGAACGAAGCTATCCCCTTGGAGGTCTCTGCCAAAGGTGGACCGCGCCGCTACTTCGAGGTACAGGCGCAACCCATCGACCAGCCCACCCGCCAGTGGGTGATCACCTTGCGGGATGTGACTCAGGAGCACGAGGACCAGGCGCGCATCCAAATGCAGGAGCGCCTGGCCACAGTGGGCCAGTTGGCTGCAGGCATCGCCCACGACTTCAATAATATCATGGCCGCCATCCTGGTGTACGCCGATCTGCTCAAGGACGATCACGCCCTTTCCGCAGTGAGCCAGGATCGCCTGGCGATCATCCAGCAACAGGTGCAGCGCGCCTCCAGCCTGATCCGCCAAATCCTGGATTTCAGCCGTCGCTCGGTGATGGAACAAAGCTCGCTCGACCTGATGCCGTTCATCAAAGAATTCCAGAAGATGCTTCACCGGGTGATCCCCGAGACGATCCGGGTGGAATTGAGCGCCACCCCGGGCGTGTACAGGGTCGAGGCTGATCCCACCCGCTTGCAGCAGGTGTTGATGAACCTGGCGGTGAATGCGCGCGACGCCATGCCGGAGGGCGGCGTGCTCGAATTGGAGATGCACCGCTACACCCACAAGGGAAGTCGCAAGTCGTCGGTGGCAGAGATGCCGGAAGGCGAGTACGTGATGCTCTCGGTTAGCGACACGGGGGTGGGAATCTCGCCGGATAACATCGCGCACATCTACGAGCCCTTCTTTACCACCAAACCCGTCGGCATGGGGACGGGCCTGGGCCTGGCGCAGGTGTATGGCATCATCCGCCAGCACAACGGGCACATCGACGTGAAAAGCCAGGTGGGGATTGGGACGACCTTCAGCATTTATCTCCCCGCATTGCCCGAAGGCAGGGAAGACGATGCGCCTCCGCCTGAACCCAGGTTCGAAGGCGCCGGGGAGACCATCCTGGTGGTGGAGGACGACCTCAACACGCTGCAGGCTTTGAC
>JAQUAE010000259.1 GCA_028687395.1 Anaerolineales bacterium
GGTATGCCAGAGGTGTTGGTTGATACGATGGCGTCGGCGCGGCGCGCCTTATCGACGCGCTCCATGAGCTGGCGCTTGATCTTCAGGTTCTCGACGATGACCTCGATGATCCAGTCCGCCTGTCCCACTGCCTCGAAGTCATCCTCCAGGTTGCCCAGGCTCACCCGGCTGGCGTGCTCCGGGGTGAAGAAGCTGGCCGGGCGCGATTTCAGCGCCCGCTCGAAGCCCTCACGCACGATGCGATTGCGCACGTCCGGGTCGCTCAGCTTCAGGCCCTTTTTCTCCTCGTCGGGAGTGAGCTCCTTTGGTACGATATCCAGCAGCTTCACCGGCACCCCGGCGTTGGCCAGGTGGGCGGCGATCGCCGCCCCCATCGTGCCGGCGCCGATGACCACCGCATGGTGAATCTTGTATTTCATCTCGCCTCCTTTGCATGCCTGACCCGCAGCCCGGTCAGCGCAGTTCTCGACCGCTGTAGCCCAGGATGTTGCGTGCCACCACCAGGCGGTTGATCTGGCCGGTGCCCTCGTAGATGTCCGTGATCTTGGCGTCGCGGAACCATTTCTCCAGGAGCAGGTCGCGGGTGTAGCCCAACGGACCCATCAGCTCCACTGCCTTCTGTGTGATCTTGGTCACCACGTCGCCGGCGCGCACCTTGGCCATCGAGGCTTCCAGCGGGTTGCTCTTCTTGTTGTCCGCCATCCACACCGCCTTGATCACCAGCAGCCAGGCCGAGCGCAACATGACTTCCATGTCGATTACCTCGCGTTCGACGTTGGTCAGCTTCTGGCGGGGCAAACCATAGCGGATGACCACACCCTGCTGCGTCAACGTTTCCTTGAGCAGTTCCAGAGCCGCTCGCGCCACGCCGATGCCGGTGGCTGCCACCAGCGGGCGGGTGGCGTCGAAGGTGGCCATCGCTCCCTTGAAACCCTTGGTGGTCTCGGTTTGAATCTCCGGGCTGCCCAGCATGTTCTCGAAAGGCACCCGGCAGTCCTGCAGGACGACCGAGGCGGTGTCGCTGGCGCGGATGCCCATCTTGTGCTCCAGCTTGGTCACCTTGCACCCCGGCGTGCCTGCCTCCACCACGAACGAGCGCATGCCCGCCCGCCCTGCCTTGGGATCGATGGTCGCCCATACGACGATGAAACCGTTACTCTCTTCCAGCGACTTGTGCCCGGCGGTGACGAAGATCTTTTCGCCGTTGAGTACCCACTCGTTGGTGGTCTTGTCCAGCACTGCCGTCGCCCGGATGGCGGAGGTGTCCGACCCGGCTTGCGGCTCGGTCATCGCCATGGCGGCGAAGGCGGGCTTTTCCTCGCCAAAGCGCGCCAGGAACTTCTTCTTTTGTTCTGGCGTGCCCGCGGCTTCGACTGCGGCTGCGCCCAGGCCGCCGCCCGGGGTCACCAGGTACATGCCAACGTCCCCCCAGGAGAGCATTTCGAGCATGAACGCCAGCATCTGGTAACCGATGGGTGGACGCTCCTTCTTCTCCTCTTTCTTTTCGCCTTCCTTTTCCTTGTCCTTCGGCTTTTCTTCTCGCGGCGCCAGAGAGCCCGCGCCGGTCGCTCGCATGGCCATGTGCATGAAATTGATGTAATCCCACGGGATTTCGTGCTCGTGCTCGTCGAAATGGCGGGAGACCGGACGCATCATGTTCTCGGCGACGGTCTGCAAGACATAGCTCTGTTGAGCGATGGGTTTTGGGACTTCGAACTCGATCATGGCCTTCCTCCTAAAGCGTGTTTACAATCCAAGCCTGGTTCTCCGGCGCCCGGCAATAGCCGCCGGGCGGGAATTCACCTGCACGGCTGGTCATAGCTCACACCATCGCCAGACCCGTGAACGCCGGGATGCCGCGCCCGTTGCGCATCCACAGCTCGACGGGGTGTTCACGGATGTAACCGTGCCCGCCGAGAATCTGCACGGCGCGGTCGGTGACCATCATAGACATATCGGTTGCTCCGCTATGCGCCAGGTAGGCGTGCTTGTAGGCTTCGGGCTTGTCGGTATCCAGCATCCAGGCCGCCTCCCAGGTGAGCAGGCGAATCGCCTCGATCTCGGTAGCCATCTCGGCCAGCATGAAGGCGATGGCTTGCTTTTGAGCTACTTTCACGCCGAAGACGTCGCGGTCCTTGGCGTAATCGCGGGCGTATTCGAACGCCGCTCGCGAGAGACCGACGCCCATGGCGGCGATGGCGAGCTGCGAGGCAGCCAGGATGGGAGCAAAATCGTGCCCCTCCGCCTCACCCAGGCGGTTCTCCCCAGGCAGGCGCAGCTCCTTGATACTTACCTTGAACAACGGCAAGGAGTTGACGCCCATCAATCCCTGCCGCTCGCCTACCTCGACTCCCGGCGTCCCCTTCGGAACAATGAACCCCTGGGTCTTTCCCTCCAGGCTGGCGTAAACGATCATCGCCTCGGCTTCGTTGGCGAAGGGGACGTAGACCTTCTCCCCTTCCAACAGGTAGCCATCACCATCCATGCGGGCGGTGGTGCGCAGCGCGTTGGCGTCGAAATCGAAGGCCGGCTCGATCAGCGCAGCAGTGTAGGGCTTCCATTCCGCCTCGATCACCGGCGGGATGTACTCCTGCTTCTGCGCCTCGCTGCCAGCCAGCAGGATCGGGATGACGTACAGCCCCGGCGCCAGGATAGCAAAAGCGCCAGCCAGGTCGCCGTAAGCCATCTCCTCCACGGCCAGCACCCCGGTCACCGCTGAGCGTTCCCCAAAACCTCCATAGGCTTCCGGGATCGAGGCCTGCAGCAAGCCCAACTCCCAACCCTTCTCGCGCAGGGCAGGCGGGAGTTGAGCTTCCTCCTCGGCGTCGTGTGCCTTCGGCCGCAGGTCGTTCTGGGCGTAGCGACCGATGGCGTCGATCAGCATCTTTTGTTCTTCTGTCGGTTCGAAAGAATACATAGTTTCCTCTCCTTCGCTCATCCTCTGACCGGGCATGCTGCTTCTCGGCTTCCCTCTGCTGAATCCAATTCGAGACGCGGCCCATCCCCCTGAGCCAACCGCGCCGCGCAAGCTGCGGTAACGGGTGGGCAGCGGACCATCCGCTCTCTCGATTTCCTCCAGATTGTGAATCGCAAGCAAGCCGCGCTGGTACAGGTGTTCGACGTGGGCGCCTGCCTCTTCCAACGCCAACAGGACATTGTAGCCATGCACCTCCCCGAACAAAGCTCGAGAAATCTCCTCAATGGTCAGCGGCTTTTCCAGCATGTCCAGCACTTGCTCCAGCCGGTCTGCGTGGACGGCGCGTATCTCATCCAGGCGCCCCGCCAGGCGCTCGATGGGCGCGCCATGGCCGCCGAGGGTCAGGCTCACGCCCTGTGCCCAGGCCTGAAGCTCGTCCAGTGAGCGCAGGTAGTGTCCCAAGCCGGTGTACAGGGTCAGGGATTCCGGCGACTGGTGCGGGCTGATGTGGTTCAAGACGTGGTCGCCGCTGAAAAGCGTTTCATCCAGGCGAATGACCACGTGCCCGGCGCAGTGACCAGGGACGTGGAAGAACTCGAATGGGCCTAAGCGCATGCCGCTGGCCTCGTAGGTAAAGTCAATTTCAACCGAGCGGAAGAGGGTCTTGTTGACCATGTAAAGCTCGCTCAGTTTGCGGCGGTTTGCCTCGCCCACTCCCGCTTCGACCAGGAAGCCCTGTAAGCGGCGCGAGACGACGGTCAGGCGCTCTTCGTAATTGGTCAGGTTGCGCAGGTCCAGCTCGTGCACGCCTAT
>JAQUAE010000260.1 GCA_028687395.1 Anaerolineales bacterium
ACACACCCTCCGGCCGTCCAGTGACGACCTTCAGCGTTGCAACCAGCCGATCATGGAATACTTCGGATGGCGACCGGCGCACCGAGACTGAGTGGTTCAATGTAGTCGCCTGGGGTAACCTGGCGGAAATATGCAAGCAATACCTGTATAAGAATCGCCTGGTTTACATCGAAGGGCGCCTGCAGACCCGCCATTGGGAAGACTCGGATGGAAACAAGCATTCTTCCACCGAGATCGTCGCCAATGAGATGATCATGCTCGACGAGAAGAAAGAAGACACGAACAACCAAGAGGAATTGGTCGAAAACGAAGAGGACGAATTCCCATTCTAAGCGTGAAGAATCCGATTTATGCAACCAGCCTCCCAAGGAGGATTTTGCTGTGACTGAAGAAACAACCAACATCGAACCCCAAGAAAGTGGGCGGCGGTTTTACCCGCAGCCCCGCGTGTGCTTGTTTTGCACCGATCGCAACGCCACCATCGACCACAAACGGCCCGAACAACTCCGGCGGTTTGTCACCGAAGACGGCAAGATTCGCCCCCGCCGGCAGACCGGCACGTGTGCCAAACACCAGCGTGAACTTGCCCGGGCAATCAAGCGTGCGCGCCACCTGGCATTGCTCCAATTTGTTGGGGATACGCTGGATTAATTTCCCACCTCAGGCCCAATCACGGGGCATAGGTGTACATCCCTATGCCCCGTATTTGCTAAAGGACATTCCATGGCAAAAACCACTAAGAAGCCCATAATCACCAAGAAACACCTGGCCCGGCTGGAGAAAGAGCAAATCCAGAGGCGTTACATTCTCATCCTTAGCCTGGTCATCGTGGTCGCCGTTTTTGGCTTGATCGGTTACGGATTGCTTGACCAGTACTACCTGAGGGACCTCAAACCCGTGGCAATCGTCAACGGAGAGAAAATCACGGTCAAAGAATTCAAGTCGACCGTGCGCTACCGTCGCCAACAATTGATCCGCAGCGCGACGCAAACCTACGAATTCATCCAACTCTTCGCCAACTCGCCGGATGCGCAATTCTCCTTCATCAGCCAGTTGGAGCAAATCCAAAACAGCTTGACGCCGATGATCATCGGGCAGGACATGCTCGATCAAATCATCGACGCCACCATCATCCGCCAGGAAGCGCACAAACGCGGCATTACTGCCAGCGACGAGGAAATCGACCAGACGATTCGCGAAGCCTTCGGCTACTTTCCGCAGGGCACGCCCACCATTGAGCCGACCCAACCCGCCTTCGCTACCTCGACCCTCTCCCCGGCTCAACTGGCAATGCTCCGCCCTACCAGCACCCCGACAGCCACAGCGGCGGTGACGGTGACTGAAACCCCTACCGCCATACCGAGTATCACCCCCACCATGGCGCCCACCCCGTCGCCCACCGAGTATACGCTGGAAGCTTTTCAAACGGACTACCAGGCGACGCTGGATGACCTCAAGCTGGGCATCGATTTCTCCGAAAGCGACCTGCGCAAGGTGGTCGAAACCCAGATACTAAGCCAGAAGCTAATGGAAGCTGTGCTGGCGGAGATGGACATAGCCCGAGAGCAGGAACAGGTTTGGGCGCGGCACATCCTGGTCGAGGATGAGCAGCTTGCCAAAGACTTGCGCGCACGATTGGAGAACGGCGAGGACTGGTACGCCCTGGCTGCGGAATACTCGCTGGATACCGCCAATAAGGATGACGGCGGTGACCTGGGCTGGTTCAGCCTAGGGGACATGGTGCCGCAATTCGAAGTTGCCGCCTTCGCGCTGAAGGTCGGGGAGATCAGCCAACCGGTGCAAAGCGAGTTCGGCTGGCACCTGATCCAGGTGTTGGGGCACGAAACCCGACCGCTGAGCGAGAGCGCTTACGATAACCTGCGCCAGATCAAATTCCAGGAGTGGGTCACCCAGGCCCGGGAAGGCGCCGATATCGAGATCAAACCGATCTGGCAAGAAGTGGTGCCTGAAGACCCCACCCTGCCGGACGAGATCGTGCAGGTGATTGAGTACGCCCGGTCGAGCCAGGTCACGCCAGAACCGGTCTTGCCGCTGGAAACCCCTGCCACCAGCCCGTAAGCGTGGGGGCAAGCTACCCTACTACTGATCGCGCGATGGCGTCTGGCGGCGTAACATCCTGCCAGGCGCTGTCTCTTAATTGCGCAGTACTTTGTCGAGATCGTCCAGCTTCAGGCTGATCACCTGGCTGGTGGAATCGCGCCCCATAGTCACCCCATAGAGCACGTCCGCCACCTGCACGGTATTACGGTTATGGGTGACGATGATGAACTGGGTCTTCTGGCTGAGCTCACGCAGCAGCTCGCTGAAGCGCCCCACATTGGCCTCGTCCAGCATGGCGTCCACCTCGTCGAGCACGCAGAAGGGCGTCGGCGAGACGCGCAGCAAGGCAAAAATCAAGGCCGTCGCGGTCAGGCTCCGTTCCCCACCGGAGAGCAGGGAAAGCCCTTGTAAGCGCTTGCCAGGCAGGCGCGCTTCGATGTCAATGCCGGTGCCGGTCAAATCCTCCGGGTCGGTCAGAATCAGGCGCGCTGAGCCACCCCCAAAGAGTTGGGTAAAGATCGTCTTGAACTCCTCCTCGACGGCCTCGAAGGTCCTGCGGAATTCCTGCTGCATGATCTCGTCCAGCTCGGCGATCACCTGGCGGATATCTTGCTCGGCTTTTTCCAGGTCACTGATCTGCTCGGTCATGAAGGCGTGGCGCTGCCTGACCTCCTCGTATTCCGCCTTGGCTTCCATGTTGATTGCCCCCATGCGACGCAATGTGGCTTTGGCTTGCGCGATCATGCCCTCCAGTTCCCCAGAGATGTTCTCCACACGAGGAAGCCTCTCGACCAACCCCGAGAGGGGCAAAGGCGTGCGCCCGGAGACCTCTTCGGAGTACTCGAAAGCCACCAGTCCGAAATCATCCTCGATCCGCCGTTGCAGGGCCTCCAGGCGTTCCTGCTGGCGAGTTTGACCGATGCGCGCCTGGGTGGCGAGCCCTTCCGCAGCGCTGATTTGTCCCCGCACGGCGACTTCCTTCTCTTGAAAATCGAGCAGCTCGTTCTCCACTCCGCGCAGTGCCTCTTCTGCAGGCGCTATAACCTGATTGAGCTGGGCGATCTCCTGGCTCACTTCGGCCTCGGCATTTTTTAGCTCAACCATGCGCGCTTCCAGCTCCCGGCACGCGGCTTGCGCCTCCTCCCGGTGGGACTGCGCGCCGGCGAGCAGTTCGCTTGTTTTTTGGTAGGCAGCCTGGCGTTCGCTCAGGCGCGAGCGCGCGTCGCTCGACGCTCGCTGCAGCACCATCAGGGTAGCGTTCCAATGATTGACCTGGGCGTGGAACTCCTGTAGTGTATCTGCAGAAAGTTGCGCGTTCAAAGCCTGGACGTCCTGTTGCGCTGCGTTGGCTTCGCTTTCCAGCGCCTCCAGCTCTGCGCTTGCCTGGGCAAGCACGTCATGCAGGCGCCCGCTCTCCACTTCGAGCTGGGTTTTCTGCTCCACCTGCAGGCGGCGCATGTTCTGCACCTTATCGACCTCCAACTGAGCCTGGCGCTGCGCAGTCCAAAGCGCCTCGATCCTGGAGCGGTTATCTTGCATGGCGCTTTGCAGCTCAGCGGCCTCCTCTTCACTTGCGAGCAGGTCGTCCTGCAGGCTCTCGAGCTCTCGATCCAGCGCCTCAGCCTGGCTTTGCGCCTTATCCAGCCCTGCTTGCAGCGTCGCCATTTGC
>JAQUAE010000261.1 GCA_028687395.1 Anaerolineales bacterium
ATCAGTTGCGCTACCTGTTTCAGGGCAAGTCGGAGGACTTATGGGAAATGGCGGAAGCGCTGGCGGCGTACGGCTGTGAGATCATCGTGATCAAGTGCGGCGAACGCGGCCAGTTGCTCTTCGACGCTGCCTCACACTCGCGGTGGGAAGTTTCCGCCTACCCCTCTCGGGTGGTCGACCCGGTGGGCGCCGGCGACGCCTTCTGTGGCGGCTTCCTGGCGGGATACCTGCGCACATACGACCCGCTCGAGGCAATGCTCTACGGGGGCATCTCTGCCTCGCTGGTGATCGAGGGGCAGGGGCCGTTTTATGCCCTGGACGCCCTGCCTGGTCTGGCCGAGCTCCGCCTGGATGCCATCCGTCAATCGGTGCGCAAGGTCTAGCATGGTGACAGAACTAGCAGCCCGCGTCCTCGACCTGGCGGTGAACATCCAGCGAGTCCCCGCACCCACTTTCAAGGAAGCGCGCCGGGCTGAATTGCTGCGCAGCCTCTTCGTGGAGCTGGGCGCGGTGGAAGTGACCAGCGACCCGGTGGGCAACGTGCTCGCCTGCATCCCTGGGGAGGGGAGCGCCCGCCCGGTCGTGGTCTCTGCCCACCTGGACACCGTCTTCGAAGAGGTGGGTGAGCCTCCCAGCTCCCTCCAGGCAGGACAACTGGCGGCTCCCGGCATCGGCGATAACGCTCTTGGCCTTGCCAGCCTGCTCGGGCTGGTGTGGGCGCTGCGCCAGAAAGAGGCCCGCCTGCCGGGCGACCTGTGGTTGGTGGCTAACGTATGCGAAGAGGGGATGGGCGACCTGATGGGCATGCGCGCCGTGGTCGAGCGGTTTGGTGACGCCCCTCTGGCTTACCTGGTCTTGGAGGGCATGTCCCTGGAGCACATCTACCACCGGGGACTGGGGGCACTGCGTTTCACCCTCACGGCACACACGGCGGGAGGGCATTCCTGGGTGGATTATGGCAAGCCATCGGCAGTGCACGAGCTGGCCTTGCTAGTCAGCCGTCTGACTGCCTGGAAGCTCCCCGAGGCGCCGCGGACGACCCTCAACGTCGGGGTGATGCGTGGGGGGACGTCCGTCAACACTATTGCCGGCGAAGCGCAGGCCGAAGTGGACCTTCGCTCGGAAAGCCCCGAGGCCTTGGAAGAGCTGGGGCGCTCCCTGTACGACCTAGTGGCCGGCGCCAACCGACCTGGCGTGCAGGTGACGGCGAGTGTGGTCGGCCGGCGTCCGGCGGGGGGGATCAGCAGCGGCCATCCCCTGGTCGTCCTGACGAAACGCTGTCTTGAAGCGCAGGGTGTGCACGCTATCCCTGCTGCCGGTTCCACCGACGCCAGCCTGCCGCTCAGTCTGGGGCTTCCTGCGGTGTGCGTCGGCATTACCACAGGCGGAGGCGCTCACACTATCGGTGAATTCATCCACACCCAACCGGTTGCTCAGGGGCTGGCTGCTTTGGTGATGCTAGTCGAAAGCGTGTACCGGGAGCTCAGTACTCCCCACACGACGGGTTCGGGTAGGGCGGAGTAAAGGCGCAGCCAAAGCGGAAGCCGTTTTCGAAGAGCACGAAAACCGCGTACTCCTCCGCGCCGTAAGCAGCCATGGGGCGTTGCACCGGCAGCAAGTCGGGCTCATTGGATAATTGCAGCGTATACGGGCCTTCGGCCAGTTCGAAGAAACCTTCCACGGGGAGGAGGGCTTCCGGCAGTGCATCAGGGGAGGTCGTCTGGAAGCCGGCCAGGATGAGGCCATTGGTCGTGCGCAGCGCGTACCGGGCCTGCGCAGGGTAAATCGATAAAAGGCCCACAACGATTGCCAGGCCTAACAATCCTCCCAGGCTCAATGCCAGTTTTCGGACCGAAAAGGTGACCACCTGGATCTCGCTCTCCCAGGTGTTTATCGCCCAGCGCACCAGCGCCGCGGCGGGCAGGAAGATCACGGCACGTGGCAGGAAAGCGAAGAACAAAATGGTGTAGACCCGCGCGGCAGTTTCCGTTCCGGCGGGGACGCCTCTCATCGCCATGAAGCTGCTCAACGCTGCGCCGACCAGGGCGCTCAAGATGACGCCGGGCAGGGTATCCCCAGGCCAGGCAGCGGCCAGGCCCATCGCCGCGCCAGCAAGCATGATCAAAACGATGGTCATCCAGCGCCCTGGTTCCGGTTGGAAGAGGGGCACTCCGGGAAGCAGCAAGGCGTTGGACAGTTGCGACAGACCGCCATAGCAAAAGCCCATCGTCAAACCGAAAAAGAATCCCAAAGTCCGTCGTGATTTGTCTGTCATCGAGGGTTACCTGATACGTGATTAGGGAGGCACACTCAGGCGCCTTGCGAGGGGCGTTCCACCCGGGCGCGGACATCGACAGCATAAGCGCCTTCCCCATCGGGAAGCACACGCAACGGGTTGATCTCGATCTCGGCGAATTCGGGAAAGTCCGCAGCGAGCTGCGCCAGGCGGAACAGAACGTTGAGCACTGCCTGGCGGTCGGCTGGCGGCAGGTTGCGATAGCCGCGCAGCTTGCGCCCTGCCCAGGTGCTCTCTAAAAGAAAATCTGCTTCGGCGCAGGTCATCGGCGCCAGGGCAAAGGCCACGTCCTTTAGCCCCTCGACCTCCACCCCGCCAGAGCCGAACATGATTAGCGCACCGAATTGGGGGTCTTGCACGGCGCCCACGATGATCTCCTGTCCGTAGGGCGCCATGCGCTGTAAGTGAACGCCGCTGATGTCCGCCTGCGGGTACGATTGGCGCGCCTTTTGGGTGACGGTCTGGAAACCCTGCCTGACTGACTGGGCATCCTCCAGGTTCAACAGCACCCCGCCGAATTCGGATTTATGCAGAATGTCCGGCGAGGCGATCTTCAGCGCCACCGGGTAACCGTGTTTCTCCGCCAGGGCGACCGCTTCCTGCTCGGTCTGGGCCAGTTCGACCGCCAGCGTCGGGATGCGGTAAGCCTCCAGGATGCGCGAGACCACCTCCGCTGGCAGGTAGTCTTGCGCGCCGGGCTGGGTGCGGGCAGGCTGCAATAAGGAACGCACCGCCTCCTTATCCGCGTCCGCGAAAGTTTGGGGGAGGTCTTGCGCACGCGCTTGAAACTCCGCCTTTTGCACCAGGATGGCCAGGGCGGATGCGGCGCGTTCGGGGAAGCGGTATTCCGGGACGTGGGCGGCGCGGAAATGCTCGACCGCTTCCTGGATCAGCCGCTCGCCCATCAGGGCGACGATTACGGGTTTATCCGAATTGTAGATGACCGGGATGAGCGCCTTGGCGACCGCCCCGGCGGTGTGCATAGGTGGCGGAGGTAGGATGACCATCACGCCGTGCACCCCGGGGTCAGCCAGCAGGAAGCGCAGGCAGGAGGCGTACTGCTCGGGTGTGGCGGAGGCGAGCATGTCCACCGGATTTTGCAGGCTGGCTGCGGATGGCAGGATGGAAGCCAGGGCGGCGCGGGTGCCTTCGCTCAGCTCTGCCAGCCTCAGCCCGTTCACCTCCAAGGCGTCGGCGGCGGTGACGCCGGGCCCGCCGGCATCGGTGAGCACTGCCATGTCGCGCCCTTTGGGCAGCGGACACCACGCCAGGGCGCGCGCCCAATCGAACATCTCCTCGCTGGTGTCGGCGCGGATCACCCCCGCCCGTCGAAAGGCGGCCTGGTAGGCGCTCTCGTGTCCTGCCAGGGCGCCGGTGTGGGAAACCACCGCGCGCTGCCCGCTGGCGAAACGCCCGACCTTGAGGGCAATGAT
>JAQUAE010000262.1 GCA_028687395.1 Anaerolineales bacterium
GGGGGGGAGGTGTGGGGGGGGGGGGGGGGGGGCGGGGGGGTGGGCGGGGCGCCGATCACGGTGAAGAACCCCGAGCGTTTGAAGATCACGCCGTTGAAGATTTGCACCTCGTAAACCCCCGGCAGCCACTCCTCCTGAGGTGGATTCCAGTCGGTGTAGCCGTAGCCACCAGTGCCGCCATCCCACACCTTGGTTTCGAAGTAAACGAGATCGCCATCGCGCAGCCAGAGCGCCGTCCACTGCGTGCCGTTCACCATGCGGTCGTAGCTGAACAGCGCGTACATGTGGCCCACGGGATTATTGAACTCGGTGCCCGGCGCTACCGGGCGGTAGAGCGAATCGATGCCCTGGGTGAAGATCAATTCGCTGAAGGCGGAATCCGGGCCAGGGGTGATGGAAGCCTCGAAGCGCGCTTCGACCGCCAGGGGCATGTACGGGGTAGGGGTGATGGTTGGCGTGTAACTGACTGCTGGAGTGAGGGTGATGGTCGGCGTCAGGGTGATGGTGGGCGAGAGGGTGATGCTGGGCGTGAGGGTGATGGTCGGGGTGAGGGTGATGGTGGCCGTGGGCGGGTAAAAACGGTAGATTACCGGTTCCAGTTGGGTAGCCACCAGGATGAAGGCGAAAACCAGCACCACCGTGGTCACCAGCAGCTTCCAACCGCGCATCATGCGATCGCGGCGGATGCGGAAGAAGGGCAGCTTGCGCGCTGAGCGAATGCTGGTCACCCCGCCCCAGGCGCTCAGGGCAATCAGCAGAAAAATGATCAGCAGGGTGGTTTGAACGGCGGTGCGGATATCCAGGGACATAGGCCGGGCCTGAGAGGTAAGGCTGGCTTAATTTTACCGGGTTTCTCCCCTGGCAACCGGGTTTTCCAGAGATCCCAGGCCTTCGATAGTCACCTTGACCAAATTGCCGGGCAGCAGCAACCCCACGCCGGCGGGAGTGCCGGTCAGGATGACGTCCTCAGGTTCGAGGGTCATCACTGAAGAGATAAAAGCAATCAGTTGGCGCACGCTGAAGACCATTTCGTGCGTGGAAGCCATCTGGCGCATCTCGTCGTCGACGTAGCAGGTAATCAGGGCGTCCGCAGGGTCGAATTCGGTTTCGATCCAGGGACCGAGAGGGCAGAAGGTGTCGAAGCCTTTAGCCCGCGTCCACTGCCCATCGCGGCGTTGTAAGTCCCGGGCGGTGACGTCGTTGCCGATCGTGTAGCCGAGGACGTGCTCTAATGCAGCTTCGGGTGGAATCCAGCGGCCGCGCTTGCCGATCACCACCGCCAGCTCAGCCTCGTGCTCCACTTGTTGTGATTGCGGCGGTAGCAGGATCATCTCGCCGGGGCCGATCACTGCGGAAGGCGGTTTGAGGAAGATCAGGGGCACGTCGGGAACTTCTGCCTGGTGTTCCTTGGCGTGGGCGGCATAGTTCCGGCCAATGCAAATGATCTTGCCCGGTTGAACGGGCGCCAGCAGGTGTACGTCTGCCAGGGATTCGCTGGCCTCCAGGCGGTGAAAATCGCCGTAGGGCGAACCCTCGATCGGGCCGACGGCATCTTCCAGAAGCCAGCCTAGACGGGGGGGTTCACTCCCCTTCTGGTAGCGAACGATGCGCATGTGTGCTCCCCTCCGCGGTCAATCCAATGGTTGCTGAATGCGTTCGGAAAGTTCGGCGATGGCCTGCTCGGTGCCGGCGAAGCGCTCGGCGTAGCGCCAGCGCAGCACCTGGGCGAGGGTGTAGATAATGGCTTCCAGGGAGACGATAGCTACGCCCATCGAATCGTGCGCCTGAGCGGCGACGACGATGTTGGCGCAGCGCGCCGAGGCCAGCGAGGCTGCGCCGATGATGGCTGCGGTGGGGATGCCCTTGGCTTCCGCTTCGCTCAACGCCCGGGTGATGTACGGGGAGTGCCCGGAGACCTCCATGGCCAGGATCAGGTCCTGGGGCGTGGCGGTGTTGATCGTGCGCGCCAGGTCGCCGATGCCGGCGCGGGCAATGTACACCGGGAAGCCGCCCTGTTCCAGGTATTGCACCAGGCTATAGGCGTTAGGCTGGGCGGGTCCTTCGGCAAGGATGATGATGCGCCGCACCTCACCGATGCGTTCCGCCAGGCGCTCGAGATCATTGGTATCCAGGGAGATGCGCGTATGCTCCAGGGCGATGGCCAGCTCGCGCATGGCTGCCGCGGCGATTGCCGGCACAGAACCCTCCTGCTCGGCCTGCACCGGGCGGCGCAGCAGGTCGTCCTTCACCCGCTCGCGAATCTCCTGTTGCAGCTCGGGGAAGCCGGCGTACCCCAGGTATTGGGAGAAGCGCACCACCGTCGCGGCGTCCAGGTTGAGGGTGTGGGCCAGCTCGCTGGCAGTCATGAAGGCCGATTCGACGTATGAATCGAGCAAGTAATCGGCGAGCTTGGCGAAGCTCTTCGACATGTTGGAGCGTTCCTGGCGGATGCGCGCAACGTAATCCATGGCGGACCTCCTGGATTATCATCCCGGTGCAAGATAATTTGTAACGAAGTGTATCACAATCAAGCTGGTGTTGCAAATCATTTTGTCAAGCAATCCGCTTGCGAGTTTGTTATTGCAAAATGAGGCACCAAGGGGGAGGCCAGGGCGCGAATAAGGTATAATTCCCGGCGAGCGGGCGGATAGCTCAGTTGGTTAGAGCGCCTCTCTTACACAGAGGAGGTCGCAGGTTCGAGTCCTGTTCCGCCCACTCACAAACCTCCAGGGATGGGGGTTTTCTCTTTCTGTGCGCCTTTATGTGGGGGTGTAGCAGTTGCATGTCCAGGTGAGGGTGCAGATCGGGCGCAGTTGGGTGCAGTTTTACGACGCGTTTCATCGGGGCGGCTGACCGGATGATACGGTCTCTCCGACCATTTGATTGATCCAGTACAGGTCGCTCCACTTCAGTCCCAGCATCTTCATCTGCCGCATGCCGGTAACCACGGCCAGGTGGTAAAGCGCCTCCAACCGGTTTACCCGGACTGCAACCAGCATCTGGCTGACCTGGCTCTCGTACAGGATTTTCATTTCCCTGGATGGTTCCTTGGGGGGTTATGGCCAGGCCGGCCGGGTTGCGCCCGATCACGCCCGTCTTGACGGCGTGCGCCAGAGTTGTTATAACAGCTTCCCTGAGGCTGAAAGGGGATGGGGATTATCTGATAGTACCAGCAAAGAGGATACAATTTTAAACTCATCCAAACGTTGTGCTGGGCAAGTAAAATTTTATAAAAAACGACTTGACAACCAATATCCCGGCGTGATAGACTCTCTGGCATAGAAAGTATGACTGTATGACTGAGGAGCAAGACATGTCAACTCAAGTTGTTCGTGTTCAAGAAAAAGGCCAGGTGACCATTCCCCTTGAGATCCGCCAAAGGCTTAATCTCAAGAAGGGAGACCTGGTAACCTTTGTCGAAACCGAAGATGGAGTACTGATCAAGCCTGCTGAAGTGATTGTCTCTGATGCGCTGGATGAAATAGGCAAAGCTCTAAAAGATAAAGGTATAAGCCTCGAGGAGTTGATTGAGAGAGGCCGAGAGATTCGTGGGAAGCTCATTGAAGAAAAGTATGGAATTCCAGATACTCCGTCCCGATGAAGCGAATATTTCTGGACTCCAGCGTTCTATTTTCGGCTGCTTATTCTCACAGAGGCCACTCCCGGGATCTTATTCTCATGGCAATCAGGGAAGAGATCATCGTCGTTTCCAGCCAGATGGTTA
>JAQUAE010000007.1 GCA_028687395.1 Anaerolineales bacterium
GCTTGCCTGGATGGGGGATACCTCCTGGCCAGGCCTGGGGAGCAACACAGGCATCGCCGGTCACGTGACCCTGCGCAACGGCTCCGACGGCCCCTTCCGCAACCTGGAAACCCTGCAGCCGGGCAGCCAGGTGGTCGTGCTCACCGAGAAGAACGCCTACACCTACGCCATCAAGGAGCAGAAGGTGGTCAGCGACATCGACTTCAGCGTGGTCCAGCCCAGCGAAATGCCCCAACTGACCTTGATTACCTGCACTGGCTGGGATCCGGACATGCGCTTGTACCTGCAACGCCTGATCGTCGTCGCCGACCTGGTAGAGATCGAGCCGCTGGCCGTGCCGGTGAGCAGCTATTGAGTGGGGCGGCGGAGGGGGTAATCACCTCCGCACAAGTCATTACCCCGAGTTTCTTCGCTCGCTGTTCGCCTTGCATTCGCGGTATGTAGACGTGCCCGCTCACTCAGAGCAGTAGCGTGAGGCTGGGTGGGGTTCTGAGTATAGATGCGAGCGTTGGTGATAACCTGCATGGACAGGCGCTCTGGACTCAGAGCTATTCCCCCAGAATCAGGCGGGCGAGCTCATCCAGCTCTTCGTTGGAATAATAATGGATCACCAGGGTGCCGCCACCCTTGGGGCGCGGGTTGAGCACCACCTTGGTGCCCAGGCGCTGGCGCAGCCTATCAGCCAGAGCTTTGATCTCGGGAGGCGGGGCGGGCTTGGGTGTGGAGGCGGGCTTCTCTCCGCTCAGGCGGCGCACCAGCTCCTCGGTCTGGCGCACGTTGAGCTCGTGCGCCAGCACGGTGCGCAGGGCGGCCAGTTGCGCCTGGTTGCCAGGCAAGGCCAGCAAGGTACGGGCGTGACCTTCGCTGATGCGTCCCTCGACCAGGGCTTGCTTGACCTCGGCGGGGAGCTTGAGCAGGCGCAAGGTGTTGGTGATGGCCGCGCGGCTCTTGCCCACCCGCGCCGAGATCTCCTCGTGCGAGAGGTGGAATTCCTCCGCCAGTTGGCGGTAGGCTTCGGCGGCTTCCAGCGGGCTGAGGTCGGTGCGCTGCAGGTTCTCGACCAGAGCCAGCTCGATGCGCTGTTCATCGTTCACCTCGCGCACGATGGCGGGCACCGTGCTCATCCCCGCGGTGCGAGCAGCCAGCAGGCGGCGCTCGCCGGCGATCAAGGTATAACGCCCCTGGGATGCGTCGTAGCTGACCACCAGGGGCTGGAGCACACCGTGCTCACGGATCGAATCAGCCAGCTCGGCCAGCTCTTCAGGGGCGAAGCGGCTGCGCGGTTGCCTCGGGTTGGGGGAAATCTGGTCGACGCTGAGGTGGACGACGCCGCCGGCCGGTGCTTCGCTGCCGGGGATGAGGGCTTCCAAACCTTTGCCGAGACCGGGTCTGCGTGCCATAGCGTCTCCTGGGTGGGAAGGGGCGCGGCGAGGCTCCTCGCTCACTCCCGAGCCTGCGCCCCTGCGGGATGTGATTCGATGGCGGCCACGTCGACTCCGTCCCCTTCCAGGATCTCGCGCGTCAGGGCGGCGTAGGCCAGAGCGCCGAAAGAGGCCGGCGCGTAGACGGAGATGGGTTGCCCGTAGGAAGGGGCCTCTGCCAGGCGGATGCTGCGTGGGATGATGGTCTTGAAAACCTGATTGGGAAAGAAGCGTTGCACTTCCCGGACGACGTCGCTGGAGAGGTTGGTACGCCCATCGAACATGGTCATCAATACGCCGCGAATCGCCAGCTCTGGAAAGAGGGCGCTGCGCACGCGGTTGAGCGTGCGGGTGAGCTGGCCGAGCCCCTCCAGGGCGAGGTATTCGCACTGCACCGGGATGATCACGCCGTTGCGCCCCGCCACCAGGCCATTCAGGGTGAGCAGCCCAAGGGAAGGGGGGCAATCGATGAGCAGGTAGTCGTAGTGCTCGCTCACCTTGCGGACGGCGACGTTGAGGCGCGATTCGCGAGCAATTTCGGGCACCAACTCGATTTCCGCCCCGGCCAGGGAGGGGGAGGAGGGCAGCAGAGAGAGCTTGTAGCGCGCGTTGTGCAGGATGTACTGCTCGATGTGCCCGGCATCGACCAGCGATTCGTACGTCCCGCCGCGCACGTTGTGCCTGTCGATGCCCAGGCAGGAGGTGGCGTTGGCTTGCGGGTCGAGATCGATGAGCAGCACGCGCTGGCCGTAGAGCGCCAGGTAGGCGCCCAGGCTGATGGCGGTGGTGGTCTTACCGACGCCGCCTTTTTGATTCACGAAAGTGTAGATGCGGCCCATAGGGCTACAGGACTTCCACCAGGCAATCCTGGATCTCTTCTGGGGTGGGGGTGCCCGCCAACCCGTAGCGTTTGACTGAAGCGGAAGCCAGGCCGGTTGCGAATCGGGCCGCCTCCCACGGATCGCGAGTCTGGTAGAGGCGGGCGAAGAAGGCCGCGGCGTAGATGTCCCCGGCTCCGGTGGCATCCACTTCCTCGGTTTGGAGTGGGCGGATGCGCCGCACGTCGCCATTCCAATAGATGCGCGAACCCTCCCCGGCTTCAGTCACGGCCAGCACGCGGCAGGAAGCAGCCATTTCCTCGATCCGCCTCTCCTCCCCGCCGACGTCCTCCAGGCTGATGACGGCTGCCCCGGCGTTCTGCAGGACGAAAGCCATTTCAGGCCACTCGCATACCTCGACCCGCCCGCTGCCGTCCCAGGCGCGCAACCAGCCCTGCGGGGTGACGCCGATGAAGGCGGCTGGGAAGTAGCGCAAGAGCGAGGATTCCACCTCCTGGGCGACAGGGGCGAGGTGAACGATCGGGGCGTTGCGCCACACCTCCGGGATAAGGTGAAAATCCAGCTTCTCGGCGCGGCTGTGGAGGATCTGAACCCGGCCGGTGGGGGTAAGGCGGTTTTCGAATTTTGTGCTCTGTTCGCTTGGGTAGCTGATGACCGCTATTTTCCCCAGCGGGGCCGGATTGAGGTCGGTAGCGAAAGAAGTCACGATGCCCACCTTGAGCCCCAGAGCGTCCGCGGTGAGCGCAGCGTAGGCGGCTGTTCCGCCCAACCTGCATACGCCATCGACCAGGTCGCAGGTGAGGTGACCGATGAGCAGGTAATCGACAGGTTCGAGGACTTGGAGTGGAAACATGCTGTTTGAATTATACCCGAAAGCGGATATCGGCCTTAATAACGCAATCGCCCGGCAAAACCTGGTTTACCGGGCGGTCTGGACGGCGAGGTGAGCAGCGCGCAGGGCGTTTTATTGCGGGATGATGGTGACCTTGCGCCGCGGGTCATCACCGATGCTCTCGGTTTTCACCTGCGGGTGGTCGCGCAATTCCAGGTGAATGACCCGGCGTTCGTTGGCGGGCATGGGTTCCAGAACCTGGCGCCGGCCGGTCTTGACCGCCTGGTCGGCCATGCGCCGCGCAAGCTGCCTGAGCTGCCGTTCGCGGCGCGAGCGGTATCCTTCCACGTCGATGATGACCGGTATCGACCGGCCGAGTTCCTTACCAATGATCAGGTAGCTGATGTACTGTAAGGCGTTCAGGGTCTCGGCGTGGCGGCCGATGAGGATGCTCAGGTCGTTGCCGTGCACCTCCAACATGATCGGGCGGCGGTTGCGCGCCTCTTCCGCTTCGCCCATGTGGGCTGTCACCGCGGCTTTGACTTTCATCAGGGCCAGCAACTCGCTCACCGCGTCGATGGCCACGCGCAGGCTGAGCTCATCTTCCGCGCTAAGCTCTGTTGCAGGGGGCGTTGGCGCCTCGACCTCAGGCGCTTCACGCGCCGGCGGTTGGCTGGGCGCCGTCTCCACCTCCTCCGGGGCAAGAATCGAGAGACGGATGCGCGCTTGCCGCCCGCCGAGCCCGAATAAGCCATGCGAGCCTTCGTCGAGCACGTCGATTTGAACAGCTTCCCTGGGTAAACCCAGTTCGGACAATCCCTTCCGGATGGCTTCTTCGACGCTAGGAGCGATGACTTCGAGGCTGGTTCGACTTCTGTTCATTTTTTCTTCCCGGTGTCGTCATTTTTTCTTACCAGTACAGAGGGGATCAGATTACGCCAGTTTACCTTTCCCAGAGCGGCGTACTGAATGATGGCAGCCACGTTGCTGGCGATGAAGTAAATCGATAAGCCGGAGGCGAAGGTGAGCGCCAGGTAGCCCATCAGGAAGGGCATGTACAGGTTCATCATCTTGGTCATCTGCGCCCCTTGCTCCCCCGGTTGAGAGGGCGGCGTCATCAACTTGGATTGCAGGTAAGTGGTGACGACCACCACGATCGCCAGCACCGGGATGCCCACGCCAAATACGGTCAGGCGCTCTGGCTGGCTCAAATCCATCCACAGGAAGCTATTCTTGATCGGTATCAAGCTGGATGCGTTGATGAAGGGGTAGATGTGCGTGGAGAGGTCCAGCAATTGGGCGGGCGTGACGGCCAGGGCGCGGATGATGGCCTGGTACAAACCGATGATGATGGGAAATTGGATCAGCGTGGGCAGGCAGGAGCCTAACGGGTTGATACCCATCTCCTGGTACAGTTTCATCTGCTCACGGTTGAGCTTTTCTTTATCATCCTTGTACTTCTTCTGGATCTCCTGGAATTGCTTGGATTTCTGCAATTCCTGCATTGCCTGGGTGCTCTTGATTTGTTTGGCTGTGAGCGGGTGTGTGATCAGGCGGATCAGAATAGTGAAGATAATGATCGAGATACCGAAATTACCGAGCTGGCTGTATATCCACAGCAGCATGTTGACCATCGGGTTGGTGATAAGCGTGTCCCACATGACGTTATCCTGCTACTTCTTGGTTTCTGGCGTAAACGACCACACTTGAGCCCCGCTGAGATCCACGGCGACCAGGATTTCCTTGGTGCCGAATGGCGCAACCAGGATGCGATCCCCAACACGGACAGGTGCGGTATAAATTTTACCGCTAAAAGTGGCTGTCCACAGGGTATTACCGTTCAAATCGATGGCCAGCAGGGTGCCGTTTTCCGTGCCGAAATAAATGCGCTCCTCGTCCACGAAGGGAGCGCCGATGATGGGGCCATCCGGCTTGATTGACCAGGTCACAGACCCGTCGGCCGCGTTGAGGTGGTAGAAGGTGCCATTGATATCCCCGAAGTAGAGGCTGCCTTCCTTCAAGACCGGACCTGACCAGACCCACCCGCTGGTGGGACTGCGCCACACGGTCTTGCCGCTCTTGGCGTCGATGGCGATCATCTCTTTGTTGAAGGTGCCCACGTAGAGCACCCCCTCCGGGCTCAGCGTCGGCGTGCCGACGATCGACCCGCTGAGCTTCTCGGAACGCCATTCCTGCATCCCGGTTTCGGCATTGATGGCGTACAGGTAGTGGTCCATTGAACCCACGTAGATGCAGGTGCAGTCCGGGTCGGCGACGGGCTGCGACCACTGCGGCCCCTCAGTGGTGAAGGTCCACTGAAGGTTGCCTTCCAAATTCAGGTGATAGAGCTCCTCGCTGGCGGTAGGGGCGAAGATGCCTTTCTCGGTGACCAGAGGGGAACCCACGTAGCGGTTCTTGGCTTCCTTGAACTCCCATTTCTGCTGCCCGTTCTTCGGATCGATGCTATACAGCACGTTGCTGTAGGAGCCGGCCAGAAGCTGCCCATCCGGGGTTAACACGGGCGGGGCGAAGAAGGATAGGCGCGCGTTGCCTTCTGCTGGGAAGCGCCATTTTTCGCTGCCATTGCCGAGGTTGATGGCGTAGACGTGCTGGTTGTAGGCCAGGTAGGCGGTATCTCCATCCACGGTCAAGCCGGGCCAACTGGAGGCAGTGCTGGCTGCGCCAGTGCACGCGCTGAGCAGCAAGCCGCCGAGGAGCAAGACCAGGCTGATCGACACCTTCCTGGAGCCGGCGCGCAGGGATATTGGGATGGTTGGGATTGGTTTCATTTTCACTCTTCTTTATGGTACGGGGTCTATCCCCCCGGGGTTGAATGGGTTGCAACGCAAGACGCGCCAGGCGGCCATCAGGCTGCCTCTCAGGGCTCCATACTTATAGATGGCCTGGTAGCTATAATGGGAGCATGAGGGATAAAAGCGACAGGTGTCCGGCGGCAGGCCGCGCGAGATCGTCGCCTGGTAGAGGCGAATCAAGCCCAGCAGGGGAAAACGAGCCAGATTCCTCCAGGTCAAAGGAAGGTCGCGCAAGCGCGGTTCGGCTGATTCAGGAGCTGCCTGCTTAATCATCACTTGCAAGTAAACGAGCTCTGCGGAGCAAACCCGCCAGAGTGGTGTTAACCTCGAGACAAGCCGCATCGAGAAGGGGGCGCCTGGCGATCAATATGATGTCCCATCCACCTGACACCTTGAAAAAGGCTGCCGACGCAGCAGCGCGCAATACACGCTTGGCCCGGTTACGTTGCGTTGCCTTTCCCACCGAGCGCCCGGCGGTGACGGCCACCCGGGATTGTTCCAATCCATTCGGAAGGGCAACCAGCACGAGAAGCGGGTGAGCGTAAGACTTTCCTAGATCCCTCACCCGCTTGAAATCGGCTCTTTTTCGCAAACGAAACCTGCGGTTCACTGGGAAGTTGAAGGCAGGTCATTCCTGGAACGCCATTTTCTCTTTGGCTTTCAAGGTTCCTAGCTGTTCCAATTGGTGCGTTTGACGTGATTGTTCTTCTTCACCGTCAGGCGCAGCCGGCCGTGCAGGCGGCGGTTTTTGAGCACTTTTCTCCCTGAAGCTGTAGCCATGCGCGCCCGGAAGCCGTGCACACGCAGGCGGCGTCTGATTTTCGGTTGGTAAGTTCGTTTCGGCATAACACTTTCCCAAACATGGTATCAAGATGAGTTAGACGAGAGGCGATTATACCCCAAGGGGGGTGCTACGTCAATTAACTTTCTCTCCCGGCTTCACTTGCCCAGGCTGGCTTGCGCATCCACCAATAAGCCAGCCAGGTTGGCGAGTTGGGTGGAATGCACCAGGGCGATGATCTCATCCACCGGCTCGAGCACTGTATCCCCGCGGGGAATGATCAGTTGCCCGTGGCGCAGGATAGCGACGAAGACGCAGTCTGGTGGCAGATTGATGTCCTTGAGCGCTTTTCCCACCACGTTGGCGTTGGGGTGGACCTTTTCCTCCACGATCGAATATTCGCCCCGCCGCAATTTCAGCAAGGTCATCATGTCGCCCAGTGACATCTCCTCGGCGATCAGGCGCGCCAGGATGTCAGCCTGGTTGAGGGCGACATCCACACCCATGTCGCTGTTGAAGAGCCAGGCGTTCTTGGGGTTGTTCACCCGGGCGATCACCCGCGGCACGTTGAACTCGAAGCGCGCCAGCGTGGTGATCACCAGGTTGGTCTCATCCTCCCCGGTGACCGCGGCGAGCACGTTGGCTCGCTCGATGCCGGCCGCCTCCAGCACCTTGGGGGAGCTGCCATCCCCAGCCAGGATAGCCTGCGGAGAGAGCTCCTCCTTTAGGCGCTCGAGGACAGCTTGCCGGTCTTCGATCACCCGGACAGTGTGTCCTTCTTTCACGAGCTGGCTGGCCAGTTGGGAGCCGGTCTTTCCGCCGCCTACGATAATCACGTACATGTCTAACCTCCTGAGCTCAAGCCAAACAGGTCTTTGAAGCGCTGCATGGATTCTGCCATCACCGCCAGGTGGATGATGTCCTCCTTGCGAAAAACTGTTCCCAAGGTGGGGATGAAGGCTTTGCCCTCACGCGTAATCGCCACCACGTTGAACTCGCCCGAGATGACCAGGTCCTTGACCATCCGGCCTACCATGTTGGAGGGGGGTTCCAGCGAGACTACGCACACCTCGCCGCCGCCAAAGGTCATGTTAGGGTCCAACTCTGGGTACAGGATCAGTTCGCGGATGCGTTCGGCGCCCAGCGAGGTCGAGGAGATGGTCAGCAATCCCAGACGGCGATAGACTTCTGCCCGGTCGGGGTCGAACAGCCTGGCGACGACGCGCGGCACGTGAAAGATGTTGCGGGCGATGCGCGCCGCCACGATGTTGGCGTTGTCCGAGGAGCTGGTAGCCGCGAAGGCGTCGGCCTGCTCGATGCCAGCGCGCTTCAACACGTCCCGGTCGAATCCCACCCCGGGGATGATGCGCCCCTTGAAGTTCGGGCCGAGGCGAGCGAGCGCTTCAGACTTGTATTCGATCACCGCCACGTCGTGCCCCTCGGCTTCCATCAGCAAGGCGAGTTTTCCGCCAACGCGCCCGCAGCCCATGATGATGATTTTCATTATCCCTTCCTCCTCAAGAATGGTGGTTGGTAGAGATGATGCGGAATCCGACTAATCCTTTACGTATCGCTTCCAAAAGGTACAGCGCCGGAGCGAACAGCGCCAGTCCAATCCAATATATCCCTGGTAGCGGGTAATGGTTGAATATCCTCGACAGGTCGGGGATGTAAATCAGTGCGAAGATCAGCGCGATTTCGATGACTACGCCAACGACCAGGAATTTATTACTGAAGAATCCCAGGCGCTTGCCCAGGTTGCGCTCCGACCGGCAGGCAAACACGTTGCCCACCTGCGCGGCGACCACGCCGGCGTGATACACAGTAATTGCCAGCAGGTACCTTTCCGCAGTGAAGAGCGGGGGAATCCTTATTCCAGGCGCCAGGCGCAGCAGGAAGTGGTCCAACCAGCCATGGTACACGGCGTAGAAGCCCAGGAAACACAGCCCGGCCTCGATCATGCCCAACCACAGGAAGGCGCGCCCCAATAGGCGGTTATCCACGAGCGGCTGGGTGCGCCGCCTTGGTGGGCGGTCCATGATATCCGGCTCGGGCTTCTCCGCGCCCAAAGCCAGCGCCGGCACCAGGTCGGTGCCCAGGTCGATGGCCAGGATCTGGGGAACGGTGAGCGCCAGCGGGAGGCGCAACATGGCGGTCATCAGGAAGGGCATGATCTCAGGCACGTTGCTGGAGAAGATGTAGGTGATAAACTTGCGCAAATTATCATACACCGCCCGCCCTTCACCAATGGCGTTGGCGATATTGGCA
This sequence comes from Anaerolineales bacterium, assembly GCA_028687395.1. Lineage (GTDB taxonomy): Bacteria > Chloroflexota > Anaerolineae > Anaerolineales > UBA4823 > JAQUAE01. The sequence continues at coordinate 8,955 of JAQUAE010000007.1, forward strand.
AAATTGTCGTCGGTGAGGACGATATCTGCCGCTTCCTTGGCCACATCGGTGCCGATGATGCCCATGGAAACCCCGACATCCGCCTTGCGCAAGGCCGGGGCGTCGTTGACGCCGTCTCCGGTAACGACTACCACCTCGCCGCGAGCTTGATAGGCGGCCACCAGGCGCAGCTTGTGTTCGGGGGCCATGCGGGCGAAGATGATCTCCTGTTCCAGAGCGGCCTGCAACTGGTAGTCGTCCAGTTGGTCCAGCTCAGCGCCGGTCAGAATCACCGGGTTGGCTTCGCTGAGCATGCCCACGCGGCGCGCCAGCGATTCGGCAGTCAGGCCATAATCCCCGGTGATCATCGCCAGGCGGATGCCTGCCTGGCGGCATTGCTTCACCGCTTCGGTCACCTCCGGCCGAGGCGGATCTAGCATGGCTAGCAGGCCCAGGAAGGTGAGCTCCTGTTCGACGTTTTCCGGTGTGAACGGCGCGGCGCGCGCCGGCAGCTCGCGCTGGGCAAGCGCCAGCACGCGCAGGGCGTTGCGAGCGTAGTCGTCGTTGGCTTCCAGTATCTCGGAGCGAATGTTGTCGTCGAGGGGTTGAATTTGGCCATTGATCAGGATCGACTTGCAGAGTTGCAGGACTTCGCGCGGGGCTCCTTTGACGAAGGCGAAGGTCCCCTGGGCGTTGCGGTGGATGGTGGTCATGCGCTTGCGCCTGGCGTCGAAGGGCAATTCGTGCTGGCGTGGATAGCGTTTCATCAGCGCCTGCTCGTCGACGCCGCCCTTGAGCGCTGCCACGCGCAGAGCCGCCTCCGTCTGGTCGCCCAGGCTGCTCCATCCGGCGTGCTCGGGAGAGGGTGGGTTGAGGCGCGAGTTGTTGCACAGGGAAGCAGCCTGGAGCAGGCTCTCCAGGTCGCCGGCCTGTTCGGGAGTGCTGGGCGCGGGGAGGAAGCGGCCCTGCGGCTCATATCCCACCCCGCTCACCGATAGGCGGCGCAAGCCCACCCAGACCTCGCGCACGGTCATCTGGTTTTGGGTGAGCGTGCCGCTCTTATCCGTGCAAATAAGAGAAACGTTGCCCAGCGTTTCGATAATGGCCAGTTTCTTTACCAGAACGCCGTTATGGGCCAGGCGCTGCGCCGCCATGGCCAGGGAGAGGGTAATCGTGGCCGGCAAGCCTTCGGGGATGATTGCCACGATGATGCCCAGAGCGAGCAGGAAGGCTTCGAATATCCCCATCCCCACGTCCAGGATGCCCACGGTGAAGACCACCGCGCCAACGCCAATGGCGATGCGCGAGATCAGGCTGGTCATGCGCACCAGCTCTTGTTGGAACGGGCTGGGTGCTTCCTTGATAACCTGGGTCAGGTGAGCGATGCGCCCGAACTGGGTGAGCATGCCGGTCGAGTAGACCACCGCCCTGCCGGTCCCGGAAACGACCGAAGTGCCGGCAAAGATCAGGTTGGGGCGTTCCAGCTCACTGATGCCCTCGCGGAAGGAGGCTTCCGCAGTCTTATGGGCGGGCATCGATTCGCCGGTGAGCGAAGCGTTGTTGATACGCAAGCCGTATTCTTCCACCACGCGAGCGTCGGCGGCAATGTTATCCCCCTCGGCCAAAATGAGCACGTCGCCGGGCACCACGTCGCTGGTGGGCACGTTCTGCTCCTCCCCCTCACGCACGATGCGGGCGTAAGAAGGCAAGAGGTGCTTGAGCGCTTCCAGCTCCTGTTCGGCGCGGTACTCGCGCCAGAAGGAAAACCCGGCGTTGGCCAGCACCAGCGCCCAGATCACCAGCGCCAACGCAGGCTGTCGCACCAGCAAGGCCAGGATGCCTGCTCCCCACAGCAACAGCGCCATGGGGTGGACGGCATGGTTGCGCAGGCGGCTCCACCAGGAGACGCGCGCCTGCTCCTCGAGCAGATTCTGGCCGTAGAGCGCCCGGCGCGCCTGGGCTTCCTCATTGGATAATCCAGCAGGCGAGGTTTCCAGCGCCGCGAAGACATCCGCGACGCGCAGGCTATAGATTGGGGCGTCCATGCCGTAATCGAAAGGAAGAGAGGGATCGAATTGCCCGTCTCACGCCAGCCACCTGAACGTTTCAGGAATCCTGCGGCGGCTCGGTCTCTTTGGGGCTGCCGCCTAATTTAGGCTCGCTCTTTGGATTGAGATAAGGAGCCAGGAGGGAAGGCGTCTCCGGCTGATCGGAAGCTACGGCGTGTTCATAGTCCCCTGCAGGCGTGGGGGCTGGTTCGTAGCGCAAGGGGCGGCGCACACCGAAAAGCTCGAAGAAGCGGGTGATGCCGACCAATAGAGCGTGACGGTACTCCTGCATGCGCAGCGATTGCCACTCCACGATGGAAGCCATCGAGCCCCGAACGCGCGCTTTCTCACGCACGATGCGGTAGATCTGGGTAGGCTCGCGGTACCCGATCGGGGAGAGCAGCAGGGCATAGGCGCCGAGCACCAGGATGCTGAAGCTGATCAGCACTATCCAGCCACCTTCCGTCCACTTGCCCACGATTTGACCCACGAAGACCAGGGCAGCCAGGGCGGTGGCAAAGCTGGTGCCCAGGTTGCCCCAGAAGCGCGCTCGACCGGTGAAGTTCAACAGGATATGTTTGCGGATAGCCAGACCCATCACTGTGATGGGCATGAACACGCCCACGCCATAGAACGGCACCGCCACCGAGGTGCGCCCGCGAACGAGCAGCATCAGGAGGACGGCGACGATGTACCCTGCAGTCACCGAGCGGGTGAATGTGCCCTGTGGGTTGCGGTAGACTACCACCTCGGGAATCTCACCGATGGCGACGTCCCGCCAGGCGGTCGCCTGTAAATCTTGAAAGGCGGTCATCGAAGCGGCTGCCAGGAGTAGCACAGCCAGTATCTGGTAGGCCCAGAATAAAATCACGCCGCCGGGAATCTCGGAGAAGCCGATGAATGCCAGGTTACCCACCAGGGTGCGCCCCAATGTGCCATCGAAAACGTCAAACCGAATTGCGAAGTAAGATAAGAAATAGGTGGTTATTCCGCCATAGAACAGAAAAGAGGTCTGTACAATGCGGCCGATTCCGGCTTTGCCACTATAAAATTCCCATAGCGATTTCAGGCGGGGGAGGCGCCGTTTGCCCCACTGGATGATTCCGGCGTCCTCGTTCTTGACGAATTGGATGCCATCTGACATGGCTTCCAGGCCGCTCAGCGCCACCATGCCTTTCATGGAGGCGGTCAGCATGTGATACAACGCCTGTCCCAAGGTGACCGGCTCGGGTTCGGAGGTCATCGGTATAGCGGGCACGCCCTTGAGGTGGGCGAGCAGCAAACCGATCCCCATGGTGATGGACAGAAAGAAAAAGACCCCTAACAGGGTGAACACCACCCGCGCCGACTCGCCCCTGCCGCGGATGGTCAGGTAGTAGGTGACGCTGGCCAGGCTGGCGCCGATCAGGAAGTGCAGCCACCAGTATTTCCCGTACATGTTCAAGATGGAAAGTAACTGGTCCCCCCCGGAGAGGGCGGAGACGACAATAGTCAATACATAGTCCTGGATGAGCACGACGGCCACTACCAGGCTCAGCCCGGGGGAGAGGTAGCGCATCGAGGCAGTGTAGGAACCACCGCCTTGATTGAAGATTCCCAAAGAATAGATGTACAGCAAGCCGAAGGTGAGGTTCGCCAGGCTGATCACCCCCGCAGTGAGGTAGCCATATCTCTGCAAGCCGTAGGGGTGTAAAGCGTGCATCATCTCCCCAGTAGCGTAAAAATAGGAGGTGAAGTAATCCACGCCGAAAAGTGCCACCGCCGCCAGCAGGCCGATTTGACCAGCGCCGTGGATGTGCACGTCCTCCTCGCGCTCTCGAGGCGAGGCTTTGATCGAGATGAAGATGAACGCGGCGATAAGCAGGATAGAGAATAACATGGGATTTACTCGATTAAATGCTGCGCGGCAGGGTTATGCTTGCCAGTCTTCGGCGCGGAAGAAGGCTTCTTCAAGCGTCTCCAGCTCAGCCAGCAGGTGCCGGCGCGTGGAAGGGCTCAGGCGGGTATCCTGGGCGACTTTGGCCTGCTCCTGGCGCGAAGCGCGCACCACGAAGGCAGGCACGAACATGATGCGCCCGGCGGGGATGACTTCAAAATCGTAGGTTTTCAATACCAATTCGCGGTCGTCGAAGTAGGGCAGGCTGAGGCTCAAGCCGCGGTTCAAATCCTGGGCGGCGGCGCGGCGTTGGATGGTGGCGATGATCTCCCTGGTGATGTATCTCGCCAGCGCCCGCCCCTGGTTGACCAGTTGTCCCAGGATACCGTAGCGCTTCTCCTGGTATTCCTCATCAGCGACCATGTAAGGAGTCAGGGAGACGGCTGTATGCAGCACGTTCAAGAAGCGTTGCATCGAAGCCACGTGCGCTTCGGCTTCGTTGACCGAATTGCCCAGCAGGTTGCCCTTCTCGTCGAAGGCGATCCATTGCGGCAGGTAGAAGCGCCGGGCGTAGGGGACGTAGGGGACGATCAGCTCACCTCTGCCGACTTCCTCGGATTTTTCCTCCTTCAAGGCGATGGCGTCGCTGGCGGCAGTGATGGCCGATTCGGGGGAGAACTCATCGCCAGCCGGCATGGTGGGGATTTCCTCCCCTTCCTCAGCCAGGTAGGTGACCGTCCTGCCGGAGGGGAGCATGTTGTGCACCATGTGCATGCTGGCCGCGTGACGGATCAGGCGCGCTGCCAGGACGACCGCCTGGTCGCTGGATTGCTCCAATTCCAGGAGGCGGTTGCGCAGCGCGGCGCGGATGTCGCTGCGGGTGAGACGGTCGATCACCCCGCCCACCATCTGGTCGCGTGACTCCCCGGGAACCTGGAGCGCCTTGCCATCCTGAAAGACTTTATCCGGCAGGGTGAAGCGCAACTGCGATGCGTGCTCGATCAGCGCTTCGGCGAGGTTGCGCGCCTGCGCCTCGAGGAAGCGCCGCACAAGGGGGGGCTGCTCCTGGTACAGGCGCTGGCCAGCCTCGTAATCCTGGCGCAATTCATTTGCCGGATCGTCATTGAGCGTAGTGTGCGCCTTGCCCGCCTGCACTTCTTGGTTGGATGAATGTGTGTCCATAAATTCTTCGCCAGTAGGTATCAATCGAACCGAATGAAATCCCGGTCGGTTATCATATCAGGATTTTCCGACTTTTGTCCAGTGACTACCTCCTGCTTGGTGACGAATGGGTGCGGGAAGGCTTATGCGGGTGACTTCAGCGCTGATTGGTGGGCGAGCACGCGCACGGAGAGCGTGCCAAAGGCGAGCGGCAGCCAGAAGGTAATTCCCCGGTAAGCCAGGGCGATCACCGCCGCGGCGCTGAGCGGGACGTACAGCGAACTCAGGCTGAGGGTCAGGATGCCCTCGACGATACCGATTCCCGAGGGGGTGGGGGAGACGATCAGGAAGAGATAGGCAATGCTGAAGCCGGCAATCAACGTGCCAGCGGAGAAGGGCACGTTGAAGGCCAGGAAGATCAGCGAAAGGATCGAGATCAGCAGGGCTTTATTGATCAGTGCCAGGAGCAGGGGTAAGGTCAGGTTAGCGGGCTTACGGCTGATTTCGTGCAGGGCGTCCGAGGCGTCTTGGGCGAACCGGTGGGCGCGGGCTTCCGAGAGGTACTCCCGGTGGGTGAACGGTCGCACCACCCGGTTGACCAGCCGCGCCAGCCAGGCCAGGGCATTGCCCAATCGTTCGGCTGAACGCGCACCCATCGCCATCAGGACCGCCATGACCATCGCAATAGCCAGCAGCACAGTTGAGGCGATAATATCCGCAGTGGTGAGGTTGTTGCGCCGGAATAGGACGATCAAGCCCAGCGCCAGGACGCACAGAAAGCTGGCGTAATCGATGAGCACGTATAGTACCCCTGCAACGGTCACCTTGCCAACCGAGTCGCCGCGCTGCCGCGCCTGGGTGATGAACACCGCCATGCCTCCCACTCCGGCGGTGGGGGCGATGACGTTGACGAAATTGGCTGCCAGTGAAAGCAATATCAGCCTGTCCAGCCTGGCTGCCAGCCCGACCGAAAGGAAGAGGGAGCGGTACACCAGTGCGATGAGCACCAGCAGGACCACCTCGACCAGGACGGCGAGCAGCAGGTAGCGCCAATCCCCTTCCCGGAGGGTGCTCATGACCGCCTGCATTTCGGCAAGCTGGCCGATGACGAACATCACCCCCAACAACAAGATCACCGCGATAATGAAAGTGCGCATAGGGAGTCTAACCTGGATCGCCGTGGGCGGCCCTCAGTTCTTAGCCTCCCCTAAGGTCACTTCCAGTTGCACTTGCTCATTACCGCGTAAGACCTGGATGGTGATACGGTCGCCCGGCCTGTAATTGAAGACCGTGTTGATGTACGAGTGCTCCTCGTCCAGAGAGATATCCCCGATGCGGGTGATGATGTCGCCATGCCTCAACCCGCTGGCCGCCGCGGGGCTATCGGCAAGCACCTCGGCCACGTACACTCCCCATTCCACAGGCAAACGGTAGGCCGCGGAAATCTCGGGGGTGATGGCTTGCCAGCGGATGCCCAGATAGGGCCGGGAGAAATAGCCCTTCTCGATGATTTGCTCGGCGACCGCGCCCGCGGTGTTCACCGGGATGGCGAAGCCTAGCCCTT
>JAQUAE010000263.1 GCA_028687395.1 Anaerolineales bacterium
TTCGTCACCCACCTGAAGACTAAGGAATTCTTGATCGGTATGATCATGGGTGTGGTCACCCTGATTTTGCTTTCCATTCCTGCCATCGGCGGGCGCCTGGGCAAGGTGGAGGAGGCTGCGCAGGGGGGCTTGAGCGCCTGACTCGAGCGGGGAGCGCAGAGGGTTACGCAAGGCAGGGGCTGTCCACGTGTGGGCAGCCCCTGCCCATTCTTGGGCACCGTAAAGCACACCCTGCGGCGTGCTGGAGGTGCCGAGAGCGAGGTCGATTGTGGCTATAATAGAACAAGAGTTCTAATAATAATCCGATTGTGGGGAAGGTGCGGAGAAAAGGTTGCGCCCAGACAAAATCGCTGGTATCCTTAACCTGCTGCCGGCCGGTTGCGGCGAGACCAGCCGAGCACACACCCACCCATACTGCGACGAATGGGGTAACCATGTACCTGGCCATCGAAGGCGTGATTGGCGTCGGCAAGACCACCCTGGCGCGGTTGCTGCAACCGGTCTTCAACGCTAACCTGATGCTCGAAGTATTCGAAGAGAACCCCTTCCTCTCGGATTTTTACGGTGACCGGGAACGCTACGCATTTCAAACCCAGATTTTCTTTCTACTCAGTCGTTACCACCAACAGAGGCGAGCCGCGCCGGCCTTCCTGGCTGAAACGGCGCCCCTCATCGCCGACTACACCTTCGAAAAGGACGCCCTGTTTGCCAGAATCAACCTGAAGGGGGATGAGCTGGAGATGTACGGACGCGTTCACGAAGCGTTGGCGGAGAAGATTCCCCCGCCGGATCTGGTCGTCTACCTGCGCGCCAGCACCGACGTGCTCATGCAGCGCATCGCTATGCGCGACCGCCCGTATGAGCGCAACATGGAGCGCGCCTACATCGATGAGCTGAATCAAGCCTATGAGGCCTTCTTCGGCGAGGGGGCTGGCCGCCAGGGCGCGCCGGTCCTGACCATCGACACCAACGAGCTGGATTATACCCGCCAGGCGCAGGATTTGAGGCTGGTGGAGGAACGCATCCGCCAGGCGTTGAAGCTGGCACCTTTCCAGTCCGAGCTACCGCTCCGGGTAGAAGGATGAGAGTGCATGCGCCTGGATAGGAAAGCCCTGCTGACCATCGCCCGCGAGGCCGTCGCCCAGCGCACCCGCGCCGACTACAACGTGCTGGCGGCGTACCTGTGCGGCTCGCTGCTGGAAGAGCAATTCCTGCTGGGAGGCACGACGGACATCGACCTGGTGTTCGTGCGCCTGGTTCCGGTGACGATGAAGCGGGAGATTGCCCGCCTGACCGATGAAGTGCACCTGGATATTGCCCATCACGACCAGGAGGCGTACATCCGCCCGCACCAGTTGCGCGCCAATCCCTGGCTGGGGTACACCATCTTCAATTGCAAGCCCTTGTACGACCCACGCCATTTCATGGATTACACCCAGGCTGGGGTATGCAGCCAGTTCGAGCGCCCGGACTACGTCCTGGAACGGGCGCGGCCGCAATTGGATCACGCCCGCCGCATCTGGCTGGAGCTCAACGCTGCTCCCGCCAGCTTCGGCCCACAGATGGTGAAGGCGTATCTGCGCGCCGTGACGCACGCCGCCAACGCGATTGCCCTGCTGGGCGGGGCGCCGCTCACCGAGCGCCGCTTCCTGATCGCCTTCCAGAAACGAGCCGCCGCGCTGGGACGCCCTGGCCTGTTCCTTGGGTTGCTCGGCTTGCTTGGCGGGCAGGGCGTGGAGGCGGAGGGCATGCGGGGTTGGTTGCCCGCCTGGCGGGAGGCCATCCTGAGCATGCCGGTGGATGTGGAGAAGCCTCGCTTGCACCCCGACCGGCTCCCGTATTACCAGCGCGCCCTGGAAGCCATGCTGGAAATGGAGGAGCCGCGCCTGGCACTTTACCCCTTGTTCAATACCTGGACGCACGCTATCCTGGCTTTAGCGGAGAAATCACCTGCTTGTGGGGCCTGGCAGAATGCCTGCGAACAGATCGGCCTGGCGGCTGACACGATTCATGATCGTCTGGCTGCCCTGGATGCCTACCTGGATCTGGTTCAGGACACCCTGGAGGCCTGGGCTCGCGAAAACGGAGCGTGAAGCCCGGGTCGCTCGTCCCCTGTGTTTCACGTGAAACAATAGGCTGTTGTGCGATGAGCGCCAGTATGGCTCTTGAGCGCCTGGTGGAGACGGTTCTCTCCGGGCCGGCAGCCAGCGTGGTCGGGCGCGTTTCCTCTCCGGGGAGGACCAGGTGGATGGTTATCGACATGGGTGGCGCCACCACTGACATCGCCCTGCTGGAGGCAGGTGTGCCAGCCCTCAGCCAGGAAGGCGCCACTGTGGGCGGATGGCAGACCATGGTGGAAGCCGTCCAGGTGCACACTTCCGGCCTGGGAGGCGATAGTGGAGTGCGCCTGGATGGCGAGGCGTGCCTGGCCGTTGGGCCGCGGCGCATCGTCCCGCTCAGTTTGCTGGTTGAACAAATTTCCCCTGTCCTTGTAACGTTGCGCTCCCAATGGGAGCAATCCAACCCCCATCCCCTGGACGCTAACTCTGCCTAGCGCCAGCGCCCGCTCGATTCCCTCGGCAGGCGCCTGGTTGCCAACCAAATGGAGCTCTGGGAAACGCTGCGGGATGGGCAGCTTTCGCTCCACCTGCTCTCTGCTCCGGCGCAGGCTATTAGACGCCGCCGCTCGCTGCAGCGCCTGGTCGCGTGAGGCAGCCCTCCTGGGGGTGCAGCTCTGGGCGCGCCGCCTGGATGGCCACCGGGGTGACCCTCTGGAGCGGGCGCAAGCCTTTTGCCGGAACGTGATACAGCAGGAGACCGTGCAGTTGGGCCGGGGCGGCCAGTGCGGCGCGATGGCGCAGTCCGCACAACTGGATATCGCCGCGCCGGAAAAGTGACGCGAGGTGTACGCCGAGGGGTCGCTGGTGGAGGTGGCGCTCACCCTGTGCGGGCCGTTGGTCGCTGTAGGGGCGCCAGCCGCCATGTACTTTCCCGAGATGGCCAGCCGCCTGCACACGTGCCTGTGCATCCCCTCTCGCGCTGAGACCGCCAATGCGGTTTGAAGGGCGCCATCGCTTCCATCTTGGCCAGCATCCAATCGGCCTGATCTTGGGTCAGGCGCCCATCTTCTACGGCCTGCGCTTCCTGTTGGCCAGACAACAAGGCGTCGGAAACCACGCCTGCACCCTGGCAAACCCGGTCTCAGGCATACCCCCAGGGCGTTTAACCCTCAGTGGGTTGCGTAGTAGGAGTGGGGACTTGGGCATACGCCTCGCCGAAAGGCGAAACGAATTTGACCTCAATTTCGACTTACGCCAAACGCTCTTGACAGATCTTCCCCCAAACGATATACTTAGTTAGTCTTACTAAATATATCGAGGTGGCAAGATGGCGGGTGAATTTACTTTAGCCGAAGAGAGATTCTTCGCAGTGATGAAGCGGGTTCGCAAATTGGGGCTGGATACCCACCCGCTAGAGAATGTACCAGTCTCGCCAGCCCAAATGGCTCTGCTGGATTTAATTGCCTCTTTTCCTGGTTGCGGTGTGCAGGATATTGCCAATGGACTGGGGTTGACTCCCCCGACCGTCAGCGTGGGCGTACGCAAGTTGGAAGAGAGCAGCCTGGTGGAGAGGAGACCAAACCCGATGGATGGACGTTCGATCCAATTCTTTCTTACGCGGCGCGGTCAGGCATTACAACGCCAGATACAAGACT
>JAQUAE010000264.1 GCA_028687395.1 Anaerolineales bacterium
GCGCTGCGCCGCCAGAACGCCTTGCGGGTGGGCAGCGTGACCAACACCGGGCAGCTTCTCCGAGAGAGCGCCGGATTGATCGAATGCATCGACCGCGTTGCCACAGAAATGCAGCGCCTGTCCAGCGGGCAGCCGTTCGCGCCGCGCCCGCAACCGGGGGCGCCCCACCTGGTGCGCTGTTGGGGATTCGCCGCTGCCTACAAGAACACCGGGCTGGGCGGGGGCGCGCCGGATAAGGCCGGCGCCGAGGTGGAGCTGTACGAGGACGGCAGCCTGGAAGTGCGTACCTCCTCCGCTGAGCTCGGGCAGGGGTTGGTCACCGTCCTGCAGATGATCGTTGCCGAGGTGTTCAGCCTGCCGTCCTCCCGGGTGCGTGTCCTGGTCATGGACACCGACCTGACCCCGGATGGCGGCCCGACCACCGCCTCGCGCCAGACCTACGTCACCGGCAACGCCGCCCGCATCGCCGCCCAGAGCCTGCGCCAGGCGGTCGCTGCCACATTGGCGGAGAAGTACGACCTTTCACCCGAGCAGATACGCTTCGTGGAGGGATTGGCCCAGGTGAACGGTCATGCCGTCCCCTTGGGTGAAGTGGTCAAAGAAATGCGCGCCGAGGGGCGCGAGCCACGCGCCCTGTACGAATACTGGGCGCCAGCCACGCGCCCGCTGGGGGAGGGTGGCGACATGCACTTCGCTTTCTCCTTTGCCGCCCAGGCCGCGGAGGTCGAAGTCAACACCCTGACCGGTGAGGTGCGCGTCCTGCAGGTCATCGCCGCCAATGACGTGGGCAAGGCTATCAACCCGCTGGGATTGCAGGGGCAGGTGGAGGGTGGCATCATGATGGGGCTGGGCAATGCCCTCACCGAGCATTTCATCGTCGAGGGCGGCTACGTATTCAGCGACCGGCTGGCGCGCTACCGCCTCCCCTCCATCGCGCTCACGCCGCGCATCACCTCCTTCGTGGTCGAACACCCCACCGCCCAAGGTCCATACGGTGCCAAGGGCGTCGGCGAACTGGTCAGCATCCCCACCACCCCGGCCATCACCAACGCCATCTACCACGCTGTGGGGGTGCGCATCAACCACCTGCCGGTGGACCAGGAAGTGATCGCCGGGCAGTTAAAGGTGAATGCTGTATAATCCGAGTTGGTATGCCTTTTCCAATGGATTACCCAAGAAGAACATCGCTGAGAACCGTCAGGCGCTGCTGCGTGCCTGTGCCCCCCCTGAGCGGCGTGGGGATGCATTTGCCACGCAAGAAGCTCAACTGGGAGGCCACCGCGTGAGCGCCGCAACCCCGCCCCGCTGGCTGGAATGGGCGCGCGAAATCCAGGCGCTGGCCCAAACTGGCTACCACTTCGCCGAAAACGATTACCAACGCCAGCGATTTCAGCGCCTGTCCGAGATTGCCGCCGAGATCATCAGCGCTCAATCCGACATGGACTGCGCCCGCCTCAAGGGCGTCTTCCTGGCCCAGATCGGCTATGCCACGCCGCGCGTGGACGTGCGCGGCGCGGTGTTTCGCCGCGGCGAATTGTTGCTGGTGCGCGAGCGCGCCGATGGCGGCTGGACGATGCCCGGCGGCTGGGCGGACGTGGGCGACGTGCCTTCCCAGGCGGTGGAGCGCGAGGTGCTGGAGGAGTCCGGATTTCAGGTGCGCACCTGCCAGGTGGTGGGCGTGTACGACGCCAATCGCACCGGGCCGCTGGAGGTGTTCCACGCCTACAAGATCGTCTTCCTGTGCGAGCTGCTCGGCGGCGAAGCCCATCCCAGCGAGGAGACCTCGGAAGTCGCCTTCTTCTCCCAGGAGGTCATACCGGCGACCCTTTCCGGCGAGCGTACCAAACCGCGCCACATCGCCGATGCTTTCGCATTATTGGCCGACATGCGCCAGCCCACGGTGTTCGATTGACAGCGGCCATGTCGATGATAACGCGCTTGCTCATCCCCCTGCTCGGGCGTCCCTCGCCGCTGCGCTCATGCGAGAGAGGAGGCGCGCGACGCTCTCTAACCGCCCGCGCAGGAGCCAGCGTCACCTTTGGAGACCTGTATGCTGATCATTAACGGCAAGCTGATCACCTGGGAACAACCCAACCGCATCCTGGAAGGGCAGGCGGTCTTGATTTCCGGCGAGCTCATCCAGGAGATCGGCCCGCAAGACGAGCTGCTCCACCGCCACCCGCACGTCGAGCGCCTGGATGCGCGTGGGCAATACGTGATGCCCGGCAGCATCTGCGCCCACACCCATTTCTACGGCGCCTACGCCCGCGGCATGCCTATCCCCGGGCTGCCCCCCAAGGACTTTCCCGATATCTTGCGCAAGCTGTGGTGGCCGCTGGACCGCGCCCTGGACCTGCAGGCTGTGCGCGCTTCGGCGCAGGTCATGCTGCTGGACGCCATCCGCCATGGCGCCACCACCTTGATCGACCACCATGCCTCCCCGAACGCCATTGCTGGATCGCTGGAGGTGATTGCCGAGGAGGTGGAGCGCGCCGGCGTGCGCGCTGCCTTGTGCTACGAGGTGAGCGACCGCGATGGCCCCGTAAAAGCCCAGGCAGGCATTGCCGAGAACTTGCGCTTCACTGAAATGCTGAACCAGCGCCAACCCCGCTCCACGCGCCTGGCAGCCACCTTCGGTCTGCACGCCAGCCTGACCCTCTCCGACGCCACGCTGGAAGCCTGCCGGGAGGCCGCGCCGCAGGGCGTGGGCTTCCACATCCACGTCGCCGAGCACGAGGTCGACCAGTACGACAGCCTGGCGAAGAGCGGTCTGCGCGTCGTCGACCGCCTGCACAAGCACGGCATCCTGCGCCCGGGCAGCATCCTGGTGCACGCTGTGCACGTCGACGCCCGCGAAATTGCCCTGCTGGCCGAGAGCGGCGTGTGGGTGACCCACCAGCCGCGCTCGAACATGAACAACGGCGTCGGCGTGTCCCAGGTGGAATCGTTCCTGCGCGCCGGGGTGCCGGTGTGCCTGGGGACGGACGGCTTCCCCTCCACGATGTGGGAGGAATGGAAGACGACCTACCTGCTGCAAAAAGCCTGGCATCACGATCCCCGGCGCATGTCCGCGACGGATATCGCCCGCATGGCGATCTACAACAACGCCGCCCTGGCCGGGCAGCTCTTCCCCCAGGCGCCGATCGGGGTGCTGGTGGAGGGGGCCTGCGCCGATTTGATCTTCGTCGATTATCCGGCTTTCACCCCGCTCACCCCTGAGAACCTCCCCTGGCATATCGTCTTCGGCTTCCACGAGAGCATGGTCACTGCGACCATTGTGGCGGGCAAGGCGCTCATGTGGGAGCGGCGCCTGCTCACCCTGGACGAGGGCGCCATCCTCGCCCAGGCGCGACGGCTGGCTCCGGACGTGTGGGAGCGATACGCCCGCAACGTGCCTGCGGATTGAGCGCGCCTGCGGCCTCATCCTGGGCGGGATTGATACCTTATAAAAATGGAGCTTCTATGCCCTCATCAATGCCCTCTTCCCAGCTTCCCCTGCTCGCCATCCTGGGCGGTACGGGTAAAGAAGGTCCCGGCCTGGCCCTGCGCTGGGCGAGCGCGGGGTATGCAATCATCATTGGCTCCCGCCAGGCGGAGAAAGCCCAGGCGGTGGCCAGTGAGCTCAACGCCCAACTGGGCGGAAACAGGATTCAAGGGATGGTGAACGGCGAGGCTGCCCGCCAGGCGGATATCAGCATTCTCAC
>JAQUAE010000265.1 GCA_028687395.1 Anaerolineales bacterium
GCTGATGGGCTTTTTGGCTAAAGTAAATTCCCCCGCCAGCAATCGAGAGCACTACGTTCCCCAGGTCTCGAAGGGTCGCCTGGTCATCTTTGAGGATGTAACCGCTCGCCCCGCTCTCCATTACGGCGCGGATCAGGCCGCGCTCGGCGAACATCGAGATGACCAGCACATTGAGGCGTGAGTATATCTGAAGCAGCCTGGGGTTAGTGTGAAGGATTGGATAGGGGTTGGGGTTATCCGGCGCCGTGGGCACGTTAATATCGAGCAGCAAAACGTCCGTGGGATGCCCGGCCAATGCTGGCCCGAGCTCCTCGCCGTAAGCCAGAGTGGCAACCACCTCGATTTGGGGAATGCCGTTCAAGCGGTAGAGATAGCCATCAATGATGCTCTGATGGTCATCGAGAATCGACACGTAAATCTTTCGAGACATGTCGCCTTTTCCCTTTATTGTTGACATAAGTAGAAGTTACGCAGTTGAGCGTGAAAGTGCCCCAACTGCGTAAATCCTAATAAGAATAAGATTAGCAAAGAACGCCTCGCAATGCAAGGCCTTACCCCGGAAAACAGTACAAATGCCTATACTGATTAAACTCATGTCTATTGAATTTGGGTACGAAACCGTCTACAATCTGGAATAGCTCGCGGGTACCGAACCACCGCAATCTGGTCAGATAAGATAGCCTTGAGAGAGAAGAATGACCACCCCGAATTTTATGCCCAACGCCCCACTCCCGCATGAACTGAAGTTAAAGAAGCTCACCCTCGAGCAGGTCAAGCGGATCGATGAAATGCTCGCCTCGGTTGGGGACTATGGCGAGGTTCATCTCATTGTACAAAGAGGTGAACTGCGGTATATTAATCAGGTGACGAGTTACAAAACTTGGGAGCACAAGATCGAGAAATGATTTCGCTGGCATAATAGAAGAGTGAGGCCCTGGCGAGGGCGAAAGACTCCCGGGGGCCATGGGGGTGCCTGCAGGTAAGCATTGTCATGGCACTCTTTTATTTTATTTAGATTTGCTATGTTGCAAAGAACAGAGCATTTACAATACAGAAACAGGTGAGCGCCAACGCTGCAATGCCGGACGGCCCTCCTCCGGTACAACTCCCATCTACGCTCACAACAATTTGGAGGATGCGATGTTCCACACGATCATCATCGTCGGTAACCTCGGCAAAGACCCGGAACTGCGTTACACCGCCTCCGGCCAGCCGTTGACCAACTTCAGCCTAGCCAGCAACCGCAGCTACACCTCCGCAGATGGCACCCAGGTCAAGGAGACGATCTGGTTCCGGGTCACCGTGTGGGGCAAGCAGGCCGAGACGGCTAAGCAGTACCTCCACAAGGGCAGCCGGATTCTGGTCGAAGGGCGGCTGAACCCTGACCCGGCTACCGGCGGACCACGCATCTGGAACCGGCAGGATGGCACCCCGGCGGCTTCCTTCGAGGTGACAGCCTCCCAATTCCGCTTCCTCACCGCGCGTAGCGAGGAGGAGGGCGGCTTACCGGCCGGCGAAACCATCGAGCCAGGCGGCGAAGACGAAATTCCATTTTAGGACCTTCGCCCCCGACCCGGTATCCATCACTTATGATAGCCTACCAGCCAGTGACGCTTCCCCAACGCCGTGTGCGGGAAGGCAGCTTAATATCCGTCCTCGAGGCCAGGACGGGGAAAGGCGCAGCGCATGTCTGATCCCGTGGCCAAGACCTCCGGCGGGCAGTTGCCTCCCCTGGAGTTACCGCCGGGGCTGCAGATCGAGTATTCCAACCTGGTGCGCATCGCGCACTCACTCTCCGAGCTGGTTTTCGATTTCGCCCAACTCTTACCGGGCGAGCCCAGAGCCAGCGTGCTCTCGCGCATCGTCATGTCCCCCCTGGGCGCCAAGCTCTTCTACCGGGCGCTGACAGACAACCTGGCCAAATACGAAGCCGCGTTTGGGGAAATCCCCCTACCCGGCGGCAGCCCGTTAGCCGACCACTTATTCCGTCACACTCAGCCCCCCGACAAATCCGCTGAATAAGGAGCTACATGCACAAACTCGAAGCCATTGCAGACCGGATACGGCACTCCTTCGACGCCCGCAACGCCGCCCGGGAGCGCGCCCTGACGCAGGCCCGCACCCTCACCCGGCACTGCGCCAACGCCATCCGCGCCGTCCATCGCAACGACACGCCCCTGGCGCTAGAGCACCTGGAGCAGGCTGCTGTATTGGTGGATGCCCTGCAATCCGACCTGGTGGATTATCCCGACTTGTATTTTGCCGGCTACACCCAGGATGCATTGAAGGAATACGCCGAAGCCAACATTGTGTACGCCCTGACCACCAATGACCACCTCCCCCCTCCCGAAGACCTGAGAATAGAATTTTCCACCTATTTGAAAGGCCTCGCCGAGACGGTGGGCGAGTTGCGCCGCCGTTGCCTGGATATCCTGCGCCAGGGCAACCCCCAGGAAGCGGAACACCTGCTGGAGCACATGGACGACATCTATTCGGTGCTGATCACCATGGATTATCCTGAAGCGATTACCGGGGGTTTGAGACACTGGACCGACATGGCTCGCGGCGTGATCGAACGCACCCGCGGGGATATCACCTACAGCCTGCAGCAGAAACAGCTCGAAGCCAACCTGTTACACCTGGAAAAGGAACTGGACAACCACAAGGTTGCCAACAACGAAGCGAATTGACCCTGACTTTATTATGCGCATGATCCGCGCTTCAGAAATCGGAACCTACCTGTATTGCCATCGCGCCTGGTCCTACCAGGCGCGCGGCGTTGAAGCGGATAACCTCGCCGAACTGATTGCCGGGCGGGAGCTGCACGAGCGCCACGTGCGCCTTACGCTCACCAGCGGTTGTCTTCGCTTCCTGGCTTACACCCTCCTCCTGGCGGCCATCGTGATCACCGCAATCGCCCTCACCGGAAAATTGCTCGCCGGTTGAGCAGGAAGCCTGCGCAAGCATGCTCTACCTGGCCCTGCTCACCTTCCTGCTGGCGTTAGCGTTGTTCCTGCTGGCCAGGCGCAGAGAGAAAGCCATCGGGATCGCCGGCGGGCGCTTGATCTACAGCGACTCGCGCCTGTGGGGCAAGGCGGCGCAACCCCTCAGCGACCCGGCGCTGGGCCTGATCGGCAAACCGGATTATCTCTTCAAGAAAGGCAAGCACGTCATCCCTGTGGAGGTGAAGTCCACAGGAGCAGAAGGCGGGCTGTACGATGGGCACGTCTTCCAACTGACCGCCTACTGCCTGTTGGTCGAACGTACTACTGGCCTGCGCCCCCCCTACGGCATCCTGCACTACTCCCCCAAGGCTGGGGGTTCGCAGATCACGTCGGGGCGCACCTACGCCATCGATTTCACCCCAGAGTTGGAGAACCGCCTGCTCGGCCTGCTGGTCGAGATGCGCCGTATGGAGCGGCAGAGCCTGCCGGACCGCTCACACAACTCGGCACCGCGCTGCCTGAAATGCTCCTATCGCACCACGTGCGACCAGGTGCTGGCCTGAAGTCGGCAGGCAGCGGCCTTCCCTTGGGCTTCGCGATCCACGGGGAGGGGGTAATTCAGTTCGGGTTGTGAATTGCCCGATTCTCTCATTCCCTACTATAATATCCCCGTTATGGCTAACCCCATCCCCGAAATCCACCGTGTGGCAATCGTCACCCACCCGCAGATCCCCGAATCGGTCGCGGTAGC
>JAQUAE010000266.1 GCA_028687395.1 Anaerolineales bacterium
GAGAAACCTTCCAGGTCTTTCAACCCCGGGGCGAACTCGGCATAGACCTCGACCGTTCCCGGGCCGCTGCTCTCGCTGGCCGGTTGAATGGGCATCCCGGCCAGGTCGTGGAATGGGCTGTGGATGATTCCGATTGGGCGGTAAATGACGTCCATGGTTATTCGGTGAGGGCGCACACCAGGAAAGTGGTGTCGTCAGCCAGCGGTTGGTTGCCGCTGAATTCGTCCAGGCGCTGGCGCAGCCGGCGCACCAGTTCCTTGGGCTCCTGCGCGGCTTCAGCCTGCATGAACGCCTCCAGACGCTGCGTGCCGAATAACTCCTCCCGGGCGTTCGTGGCTTCGGTGACGCCGTCGGTGTAAAGCAGCAGGCGGTCGCCGGGTTGAAGCTGCACGCGCGCCTCGGTGAAGCTGCCCTCCTCGACCAGGCCGATCGCCGCGCCGGTGGGGCTCAGCCAGCGCACACCCTCGCCGGGGCCTGCCCCAGGCCGTACGAGCAGGGGCGGGTTGTGCCCCGCGCTGCTATAGGTGAGCGTGCGTGACTGGGCGTGGTAACACCCCAGGAAGATGGTGATGAAGGTCGTCATGTGGATGTTGTGCACGAAGAGGCGGTTGATGCCCTGTAAGACCTCCGCGGGCGAGGCGCTGCTGGGCACCAGGGCGTTGAGGGCGGTCTTCAAGCTGGCCATGACCATGCTGGCCGAGAGGCCCTTGCCGGCGGCGTCGGCTATCGCCAGGCCGGCGCCCTCCTGCGGAAAGCGGGGAAAATCGAAGTAATCGCCGCCCACGATTTGCGCCGGCTGGCTGAAGACAGCCAGCTCCATGCCCGGAATTTGCGGCGTTTCCTGGGGGAGCAGCGCTTGCCAGAAGGCCTGGGAGAGCTCCAGCTCGTATTCCAGCAGGCGCTTCTCCTTCTCGGAGAGGTCGTCCAGGCAGAACCTGGCGGTGTAATTCATCTCCAGAAGCTCGGTCTCGATGGGTCCCTTGCACACCTCGCAGATGCCCAGGCTGCCGTCCTCGGCTTTGCGCAAGGCGTGATCGATGGTTTCCAGGTGGGTTTGCACCGCCTGCTCCGAGAGCGGTCCCAGATTGACTTGTCGCTCTTCCTGCGCTGCTTCCTGCAACCAGCGGATCAGGTTCTGGCGCTTGATGACCAGGCTCTTGTGTATGGATTGACTTTCCGGGGTGTCCACGTCTCCACCTCCTTTGCGCTTAGTAATTATACAAGCGCAGCGCCAAACGGTTCACGCGCCAGATGCCTCAGGCGGGCAGAACGAGGGGACACTCGCGCCGCTCGCCCCTGGCGGGTCAGGGCGAAGCCGGAGCGACGAGCTGGCAGATTCCCGAGTCGATGTAGCTAAAGATCCAGCCATCCTGGCGGATGCCCACCTGGATGAAGGTGGGCTGATCCCAGGGGTTATCCGGGTTGGGCGTGGCGCGCTGCCAACGGAAGAAGCTGTTCTCTCCTTTGCCGCCGGGGAGGTATTGCAGCAAAGCTTCGGCCTGGACGAAGCACGGGTTGTTCTCAGTCAGCAACTGGCGCGCCCGGCGCTCCAATTCTTCGGGCGCCAGCGGCTCGCCGGCTGGGGGGTAGCTGCCGGTGGTCTGGTAATACACCACCTGGTTGCTGGGCACCTCCACCAGGTAGGTTACATCGGGCGCGCCGTATTCCTCCACCGCCATCAGGGAATTCTCCATGTGACGCCCCGGGCCGACGTATTCGACAGCCAGGTCGGGCTTCCCCACCAGGCGGCGAATTGCCTGGATGGAGGCCTCGCGGTCGGCCTGGGTGCGCTCGCCGATGACCGGGGTCTGCTTGATCTCCACTTGTATGCCGCCTTCCATGGCGATGATCTTGCCGTATTCGGTTTCCGTGAGCACCGTGCCCGGCACGACTGCCGCCTCTTCGGCTTCGGGTTGGGGCGAGGTTTCCGCCGCCGGATTGGGGGCTGTCTGGCTGCACGCGGCGAGCCACAGGCTGGCAATCGCCAGCCCGGTAAATACCGCCAGGCGCAGGTTCCAGTGGTGGGCGCTGGGATCCGTCCCTTGCAAGCTGGCAATCCTCACATGCTTGTTCATCCAAGCTCTCCTTTCAGCGATTATCAGAAACCCCATTTTATCCCACCCAATAGCAGCGGTATCCGTTATCACCTACCTGGGTGGGCTCGAGCAGCCCGATTTGGTCGTAATAATGCAGCGTGCGCGGGGCGAAGCCTGCCCAAACACCCCCTCCTCCCCCCAACTGCGTAAGTCCTATTTATTATGGCTTCATCCAGGTCAACAGGCGGCTGAGGATGCGCAGGTTCTGGGCAAAGTCGGTGTGGCGGTGGTCGCTCAGCTCCACATCCACCGCGGCAATGCCGCGCGAGACGGCCCAATCTGCCAGTGAGCCGGTCATCTCGCAGCCGCTGTCGATGGGCGGGTAGGGGTAATTGCTGACCTCGGCGATGGCTTGCGCCAACGCAGCCGAATCCGGGTCGGGGGGCTCGCCGCCCGGAAAGATGCCCAGCGCCGCGCTGTGGTAGCTGATCAGGGCGTCCACGCGGCGGGTGAGCAGGAAGTTCATCAAGGCCATCGTTTCCGGCTCGGAGGCGGGGCGTTTCCCGCCGGTCAGGTGCAGGTAGCGCCAGCACCCGTCGCGCGACCAATCCGCCTGCCAGGCGATGGGGAAGTTGTGGTTCAGATCGACGCCGTTTTCATTGGCGCGCCCATAGATGTCCCAGGAGCGAGCGTAGCCGTCCGGGTTGAGGTTGGGCAGGATGAACAAGGTGACCCCCGGGGGGAGGGCCTGGGGGTTGGCTTGCAGGTGGGCGATCAGCGCTTCGGCTAGCAGGACGGTGTTGTACTCGTTGCCGCCGTGAATGCCGGCCACGATCATGCGCTCCAGGGGGCCGTCGCCGAAGCGCTCCACGACCAGCTCGCGGCCGGCCACCGAGTGGCCGATCAGCGTGTGCGCTGTGGAAGCCGGGGTGGCGCTGGGTGCGGGTGGGGAGGTAGGCGTACGGCTGGGAAGGGGCAGGTTGGATACAGCGAGCGGCGTCGCTGCGCTGATTGGCGTCGCCGTGGGGTCTTGCTGAACAGAGGGGCTATTTGGGGCTGGTAGTGTTGGCGCGTCGCTGATGAGCGCGCTGGCTACCTGGGTGGGAGGCGCCAGCTCAGGTGAGGCTGGCGAGAGCAGTCCCTCCCGCCAGTAGAGCAGCCCTGCGCCGCCGGCCAGAACCAGGTTGAGCATCCCTATCCCGGCCAGGATAAGCGCTTGCCGGGCGGTCAACCTCAAGAGGGGACGCCTGGAAGCGCCAGCGTCAGACTTCATGGCTGGAGGTCACTCCACTGGGCGGGCGCCGCTTCCGGGTGAGGAAGATTCCGCAGGCGATAATCATGATAAGATAGGGTGGTATCGCAAAAGTGTACCATATCCACATGTCTCGAAGGGGAGTGTAATCGATGACGAGCTCGGAAACCATTTACACCACCATAATTTCCACCCTTGACTTAGCCGAGCGGCTGGACGACGAGCGAGTCGCCATCGTCGATTGCCGCTTTTCACTGGGCGATCCTGGCTGGGGCAGGCAGGCTTACCTGGAGGGGCACATCCCCGGCGCGGTGTACGCCCACCTGGATCAGGATTTGTGCTCGGCGATCATCCCCGGCGTCACCGGGCGGCATCCTCTGCCTGAAGTGGATGTCCTCTCGGAGAAG
>JAQUAE010000267.1 GCA_028687395.1 Anaerolineales bacterium
AGTTGGCTGTCAAAATGCTGCCTCTCTTCCGTCAAGACCCCCGTCGCTTCGGCCGCAATAACGACATTGACCTGGCCAGCCTGACAGAGGTGGAATTTCCCGTTCATGCCCGGATCAGGATCAGCGGGGAGGCAAGGGAACGGAAGCGGCGCGCCGCGGCTTGTCACCAGAGCCAGCTATCCAGCGGCCCTCCATCGTCCGGCCTGGCCGGGTGGTTCTTCAACAGGTTCAACAGCCAGGAGACTTTCATGCGCGCCTACCCTCCGGTCAATGGCCGTTTGCATGAAACCGACTTGTTCGAGGGTGTGGTTTAGCCTCACTCAAGTCGCTCGAACAACCAGAGATGGGAATGACAGGTGGGTTGTTTGCCCTGCGCGCCTCAATCCAATCAAACAGAGAGCCCGGTCATGGCCTCACTTATTCCATCTCCTCCAGGGCCTCTGCCAGGATGTCCAGGGCGGTATCGGCTTCCGCCTGTGTTACCACTAACGGCGGGGAGAGGCGGATAGCTTTCTGACCGCACTCCAATACAATGAGCCCGCGGCGGAAACAAGCCTCCGCCACCGCGTGAGCCTGCTGCGCGCTCTGGAACTCGACACCGATCATCAGCCCCAGCCCGCGCACATCTGCCAGGAGAGCAGGGTGTTCGGCCTTGATGCCTGCCAGTTTTTCAAGAAGATAGGCCCCAATCTGCCAGGCATTCTCGATTAGCCCCTCTTCCAGCAAGGCAATGGTCTCCAGGGCCGCCGCGCAGGCCACGGGATTCCCGCCAAAGGTGCTGCCATGTGCGCCTTTCTCCCACGACATCCACTGTGACCTGGCGATGATGGCGCCCAACGGCATGCCCGAGGCAAGGCCTTTAGCAGCCGTGATGATATCAGGTACCACCCCGAAATGCTCCACAGCGAACATTTTTCCGGTGCGACCCATCCCGCTCTGCACCTCGTCTGCGATGAGCAGGATGCCGTGGCGGTTGCAAAGCTCCCGCAGCGCCGGCAGCCAGTCGGGCGGCGGCGTCACGTAGCCCCCCTCGCCCAGGACGGGCTCGACGATCACCGCTGCTACTTCATCCGGAGACACGGTGTGGGTAAAAATATCCTGCTCGATGTGTGCCAGGCAGGCCAGATGGCAGGCTGGGTAATTCAAGTGAAAATGGCAGTTGAGGCAGTGAGCATAAGGAACGTGGGTCACTCCCGAGAGCAGGGGGCCGAATTTCCGGCGGTACTTGGTCTTACTTGCCGTCAATGACAACGCGCCCAGGGTGCGGCCATGAAAAGCGCCGAAGAAGGCAAGAAAGTGATGGCGGCCTGTGGCGTAGCGCGCCAGCTTTAGCGCCCCTTCGACGGCTTCGGCTCCCGAGTTGGTCAGGAACACTTGCCAGGGCCCGGGGCCAGGAGCGAGCGAGGCCAGTTTCGACGCCAGGTCGGTGTAGGGTAGGTAGTAGAAGTCGGAGCCGCACAGGTGTATCAGCCGGGCGGCCTGATCCTGGATGGCTCGGACGACCCGAGGGTGGCAGTGGCCGGTGGCGCATACGGCAATGCCGGCGGCGAAGTCGAGAAAGCGATTTCCGTCCACATCGGTCACAATGCAGCCACAAGCGTGATCTGCTACCAACGGGTAGGCGCGGGGTAGCGATGGCGAGGTAACCTGGCTGTCGGTCTCGATGATGGCCCGCGCCTTCGGCCCGGGAAGTTCCATCGTGATAAGAGGCTGATGAGTTCCTGGCTGCATCTTAATCTCCATAGACGATCTGTCCATCAAAGATGGTCATTGCCACCTGCGCCTGGGCAATCTCCATCGGGGGGATGGTGTAGATGTCCCGGTCGAGGACAATGATATCCGCCAACTTGCCGGAGGTAAGGCTGCCGAGTTCTGCCTCTCGACCGCTGACGAAGGCAGCGCCCATCGTATATCCCCAGACAGCTTCGGCCACAGTGAGGCGTTGCTCCGGGTACCAGCCACCCGGCGGCGTCCTATCTCTCCTCTGGCGCGTGACGGCGGCGTGGATGCCCCACAAGGGATTGGGATCGGCCACCGGGCAGTCCGAGCCGAGGGCAAGTCTTACCCCGGCATCCAGCATGTCCCGAAAGCGATAAGCCAAACGCGCCCGCGGACCAACCGAGGCATCGACCATGTGAATATCATCTGTGACGTGAATGGGTTGCACGGAGGCTACAATACCTAGCCGGGCGAGCCGATCCACGTCGCCTGTCTGAATCATCTGGCCGTGTTCGATGCGGTGGGGAGCCGCTGGCGGCGCGGTAACTGAAAGCCTTTCGCTCTGTGCAAGCCGCTCAAAGATGTTCAACACTTCACGGTTTGCCCGGTCGCCGATGGCGTGGATGGCTACCGATAGCCCGGCGCTGTCGGCGCGTCGCACGGCCTCAGCCAGTTCCGACGGCGGGATGAGCGGGAGACCGTAGTCGGCGTCTTCGTACTGTTCCAGCATCCAGGCTGTGCGCGCGCCCTGGCTCCCATCAGCGAAGAACTTCAGATGCCCGATACGAAGATATGGATCGCCGAGACCGGTGCGCAGCCCCAGGGAAACCGCCTCGTCGATCCTTTCGCCCGGAAGGTTCATCCACACCCGCATAGCCAGTTCACTCGCCGCCTGCAGCCGCTGCCAGGCGCGGAAAGCCGGCGGCCCGTCGGCGCCGCCCATGATGCGATAGTCGTGGACGCCGCTCAGGCCTAAGCGGTGGAGGGTGGCAAAGCCATCCCGCATCGCCTGGATAGTCTCGTCTTCGCTCGGCGCAGGCAGGATGTCACTCACCAGATTGATGGCCAGTTCGCGGAGCACACCGGTCGGTTGCCCGGAGGTGTCGTGATCAATGACCCCCTCGCGCGGAGCTGCTGTGTCTCCAGTAATGGCTGCTTTCCGAAGGGCTTGTGAGTTAACTACGGCCAGGTGCATGTCGCTGCGCCACAGGATGATGGGGTGCGCAGGGGCTACGCCGTCCAGATCCGCACGAGTAGGTGCTTGGGGAACAGGCCAGTGGGTTTCGTTCCAGCCCCGGCCCAAGATCCATTGCCCTGGCGGTATCTTGCTGGCCGTGTGCGCCACCTGCTCGCGCAGGTCGAGGAGAGAGGCGGCATGGGTGAGGTTCAGCCAGCGACGGCTGAGCGCCCAATCGTAGTAATGGAAATGAGAGTCGCTCAGGCCGGGCAACACCAGGGAACCACCCAGGTCGATCTGCCGGGTATTTGGCCCAGCCAGGTTCCTGATGTCGGCGTCTGTTCCCACGGCGAGGATGCGGCGGTCGCGGATGGCGAGGGCTGTTGCCCCGGGGATTTTCAGGTCTTGGGTGTGTATTTTGCCGTTATAAAGAATCAGGCTGGGCATATCACACCCAAAACGCTTTCTCCAGGTCAGTAAACTCCTCGACTGGCCCTTCGAACTTGTTGCGGCCTAATTCGAGGACGTAAACGTAGTCGGCGATCTTCAACGCCTGCCGGATTTCCTGGTCCACCAGCATGATAGTGATGCCCTCGTTGTCCCGAAGCCCAGCCAACATGTGATACACCTCGGCGGTTAACATCTTGGCCAGCCCGGCGGTAGGTTCATCTACCAGGATCACTTTGGGTTCTGTCATTAACGTGCGGCCGAGTTCCACCATGCGCTGCTGTCCGCCGGATAGCGACCCGGCCCTTGACTGGCGGCGATCCTTTAGCACCGGGAAGCGCGCATAA
>JAQUAE010000268.1 GCA_028687395.1 Anaerolineales bacterium
GCCTGCGCCCACCAGGGCGCGTGCTGTTTTCTCCACCCTTGGGTCGGGAGCAATGGGGTTGGAGCGGCAGATTACCACCTGGGGGCTTCGGTGAGCGGCGGGGCGCATGGTCAGGTCACCTTGATATTCCGGGCGAACTTGCCCTGGCGGAACAAGTACAGGACCAGGGCCAGGATCAGTTTAATGACGATGGCCAGGTAATAGAACCAATTGAAGATGAAGGGATAATCGCCGGCCATGTTCTTGCGATAGTGAAGCCAGTAAGAGCGGTGCCATTCGAGGATGGAGCGGAAGGGACGCACGTGCGAACCGCCTTTGCCACCATGATGGATGATGCGCGCTGCGGGGACGTAGAAAATCTTCCAACCCGCTTTGCGAGCCTGAAAGCAGAAATCCGCATCCTCCTGGTAGGCAAAGAAGCGCTCGTCCAGATAGCCGATTTGCTGGATGACCTGCTGCCGGATCAGCATGCAGGAACCGGAAACGCCCGCCACTTCGTGCGTCTCGTCCTCGTCCATGTAGCTCATCAGGTATCCCCCAAACCACTTGCTGCGTGGGAAAAGGTTGGATAAGCCGGTGAAGTAGGTGATTACCGCCCAGGGGCGCGATTCGCCCCGCCGGCAGGGCTTCTGCAACGAGCCATCCATGTTGAGCACTTTCGGCCCGCAGATGCCCACTTCAGAGTGCTTCTCCATGAAGTCGACGAGGTGATCGAAGGCGCCGGGCAGCACGAGCGCGTCCGGATTGAGCTCCAGCAGGTATTCTCCCCTCCCGGCGCGCAGCGCCTGGTTCATCGGGGCAGTGAATCCCCGATTCTCGGGGTTGATAATCAAGCGGACGTCCGGGAACTCCCTTTGCGCCAGCTCCACCGTACCGTCATCCGAGTGGTTGTCCACCAGAATCACCTCGAACTCCCCCGCAGGTGGATTGGCATAGACAGAATTCAAACAGTTGCGCAGGTACTCCCGCGCTTGAAAGCTGACGATGCAGATGGAGAGGCGAGGTGGCGACATGGGATGTGTGCTCAATGAGCAGCCTTGAAGGGGAAAAAGATTGCCAGCAGCCGGCGTATTAAAATCCAGATTTGCACCAGAAGGGTGCACGGCCCGCGGTGGCGTAGAGTGTAAAGCCCGCGTTCAAGGTATGTTGGTCGCCGTTCCATGGCTACACTGGTTGTGAAGATGAGCGTTTCGTCGAAAACAAGCCGTTTCTGATGACCTTCCCAATATGCTCTACCGGAGATAGACTGGGCGATCTCGTTCAAAGCAGTCGCTCGTTCGATTGCCCGTGTCGCGGGATGATATCGCACCAGCACGTCCTGGTAAGCCCGTTCGCCCACAGCCACTCGCAAGTCGGGGTTTTCGATCAGTGCGCATAAGAACGCCAGCCAGTCACGGCCATCCCGGGCAAGATAGCCATTTTCGCCTGGGCGGATAGCAAATTCGAACGCGCTGGTTACGCTGGCGATGGTGGGCGTCCTGACCAACCCCGCTTCCACATATTTTATTTCACTTTTAGATTGTGCGAAAGGATTATCGGCTTGAAGCGGAGCCAGGTTGATGTCAAAGCGGGCTAGCCAGCCCGGCAGCTCTCGCCAATCCACCCGTTTGAACTGCCTGACGCGCGACGAGGATCTCCCCCAGCCTGTCCCGCGATGGACGGGCCCGAGCAGCCACAGCTCGACCTGGGGATATTTAGCCAGTATCTCGCACAGGATGGGTTGGAGGAGGGCGAAATCTCGATCGTGGGTAGGGGTGCCGCTGGCGTAGCCAATCACCACCCTACCAGGGGTCTTTGATTTCTTGTCCGCCGCGCTCGCGGAAAGGGTCAGCATTTCCATGCTGAAGGCGTTGCGCAGCACCCAGACTGCTCTTTTCATGGGACGTACGCAGTCCGCCAGGTATTCGGTAGAGGCGATGACCGCCTGGCAGGCTTCCAAGGTGAGGCGGTGCCGGCGCATGTCCTCCTGATAGAGCCTGGCGCGCGCCGATACCTGGAAATCCGGGCTATCGATCCAGCGAAATGCGCTGGGATCAAATAGCAAGTCATCGATATCCACAACCGCCAGGCAGTCCTGCGCTGCAGCCTGAGCGAGCAGCTTTTCCACCCAGCTATCGAATACCACTCGGTGCAGGATCAATAACCCACCCTCAGGAATCAGTCGAGGAAGATGCGCTTCGGTGATGTCGGCCAGGCGGGCAGGGATGCCGGCCAGGTGGAACTGTTCCCAGGCATGGAACAGGCGGTAGCGCCGCGTGTCGCCTTTCGCGCCGCCGAGCAGCAAGACCATGGGGCTTGGAGGCGCGCGGTGGGTGGAGGATGAAGCCATGGGTCCTTTTTTCCCGATGTTGGCTTCCATTATATAACATTCTCCCCACTGGGGTTTATTGGGATTGTGGCGTCTGGCGGTGGAGTGGCTACCCGGGGAGCACTACTGGCGGGATGACCCGCAATGTAAAACCGCCCTGCCCCTCCTGGCAAGGCGGTCGTGAATGGCTATTTGGCATAGTCCGCTTAACGCAGTATCAACGGCAGGCTGGTGGTCTGCACTTTTTCGACCTTCAGCAGTGTGATCTCCAATAAGGTTGGGTTGACGTTCTCCCCAGCGATGGTGATGGTGCCCAGGTGGGTGCCGAGAGGGGCGAACTCGGGTTTGATCCACACCAGCAGGCTTTCGCCGGGTGCGCCCTGCGCCTGGTGAGCGGTTCCATCCGTGCCGAGAAACAGCCAGCTTTCGCTTGTCTCCGCGCTCCAGGCGACCTGAGTCCCCGAGTTGACCTGCAACAGGAAGGAAGTAGTCAACACCTGCGCGCCATCCGCCAGTGCCAGAAAGCTCTGCGGGGAGGCGACCATGGTGGGTTGGTTGTATTCATCCGCCCCGATATCTGGATAGATGCTGAATGGGCGTATCTCGCCATCGATATCCACGGGAATCGATCCTGAAGTTGCCTGGTCGATGGCCGGGGAGCTGTTCTGCAGGTGATAATCGTAGTCCGGCGGTCCGGGGGAGACGAAGCGCAGGTCGTCCACCTGGGTCATGCTGCTCAGCCCGGTGATCGTGCCGGGCAGAATGGGAATGCTGTTAGCGTTGGTGTCATTGGTGTTGCCGGAGAAGATGCCGTTGTTGAAAGCCAGCGAGCTGTTGCGCATCACGGAGACGGCTGCGGTGTAGTTCGTCTCGGTGTTGACGTGATTGGCAATGATGGAATAATCGACGTTGACGATAGCAGGGGCGCCGCTTTCCCCATACAAGCCCTGTACCGAGATGGCGCCGCCCAGGACCAGCTCGCTCCCCAACTGGTTGCCTGCCAGAGTGGAATGCAGGATGTCAGCGGTGATGGCTTGAATGGTCAAGCCGGCGCCAGCACCGCCGGTGAGCATGCCTGGGGAACCGATTGTCACCTGGTTATCGGAGACGATGGTGTTGACTAGGCGGGCGGTGCAGCCGGGGGTTCCGCTGAATGAGGTCAGATACGCCCCGCCGCCGCCGGGTTGGCCGGATACACCATCAGAGGTATACGCTGCCCCGGAGATGGCGACATTTCTGCTGATCTGGACGCGGTCGGTGTACAGGTTGGCGCTGTCGGTCATGATGCCGCCGCCCATGGCAAACCCGCCGTTGCTGGCTTTGCCGCCGGTGAGGGTGTTGTCCTGCACTAAGGCGTCCTCCAAGGTAAGAGCA
>JAQUAE010000269.1 GCA_028687395.1 Anaerolineales bacterium
GCGCTCCCCGCTGAAAGCTGAGCATAGAGATATGGAACCTGGGTGAGGAGAACTACCCCACATGCAATCAGGATTGCGGCCGCCCTGTCTCTGGTGATGCGCATGGCTGCATTTTAATCTATTCGCCCCTAGCTGGGCGCGTGATTACAAATTCGTCAGCCCGGGGGTTAATGATTTCGTCAAGTGGGCGCGCTTTCCCTTGCTATTCTCTCCAACCCTATCTATAATCTACCTCATGAGCCTCCCGTTCAAGCTTTTCCGCCTGCAACAAACCGACAGCCAGCTCGATCAAATCCACGCCCGGCTGAGCGAAATCGCCAACCAATTGAACGACCTCGCCGCGCTGCACGAAGTTGAAGCTCAATTCGAAAGCTCGACGACCCGGCTGAAAGAGGTTCGCAGCCGCTTACAGAAAGCCGAGCAATGCGTTAAAGACCAGTCGATAAAAATCGAGCTGGCCGAAGCCAGCCTGTACGGCGGCAAGGTGCAGAATCCGAAAGAGCTACAGGATTTGCAAAACGAAGCCGTCGCGTTGCGTAATTTCCTCAGCGTTCTGGAGGACCGGCAACTGGAGGCCATGCTCCTGGTCGATGAAGCCGAGCAAATCCACGCCGCGGTGAGCGCAAAGTTGAATGAGGTTAAGGAAGAGACAACCGCTCTGAATAGCCGCTTGCTGAAAGAACAAGCCCAATTGGAGAAAGAGCGTGCTCGCCTGAGAGAAGAACGCCTGGTGGCTATCGCCGGCACCCCAACCGAAAACCTGGAGTTGTACGATTCCCTGCGCAAGCAGAGGCGCGGCCTCGCCGTCGCTCAGGTGGCCGACAACGCCTGCTCGGCTTGCGGCACGACGCTCAACGCTTCCCTGCTACAAGCCGCCCGCGCGCTCACCCAAATTGTCCGGTGCAGCTCCTGCGGGCGGATTTTATATGGGGGATGATTTCGTTGCGCTTCCTTGACAATATTCATCTCGACCGCCTGTCCTTCTGGCTGGGCTTCGTGACCAGCCTGCTGCTGTGGTGGCTGATCGGCCGCCTGCGCAAGACCCTGTCCCAGATCAAAGAGCACAACGCCCGCCTCGCCCAGCAAACCCGCGGCGGCGCCCGCGCCCAGGTGGAGCTGCCGATGCGCAACGACGCTCTGCAGCGGGCGCAAGCCATGCACCTGGCCAGCCCGCTCTTTCCCCTCGATGCGATCCTCGTCCCACCGCGCCTGCTCGCCCCGTCGCCCGAGAATCCCGGGAGTACGTCGCTTCACGAAGACATTGCCAGCGAGACCATCCCCTTCCTGCCCGAATGGCCTGAGTTGGCTGCTGCCTATCATGCGCCCACCCTCTCCCTGGAGGAAGCCCTGAGCAAAGGCGCCAACCTGGTTATCACCGGCGCGCCGGGGAGCGGGAAGAGCGTCGCTTTGGCTGACTTGGCTTCCCGCCTCGCCCGCAGAGAGACGCGCCTGATCAGCTTCCTGCCCCTCCTGGTGCATGCCGCCGATCTGACCCTCCCTTCGGAAAGCGACGCCGGTCGCCTGGCGCCGCTGATTGCCTGCCTGGTTTCGCCCTCCACCACCCCCCGAAACCAGGCCCGCCAATCGCGCCTCATCGCCGAGGCTTTTGGCTCAGGCCAGGCGCTGCTCTTGCTGGATGGTCTGGACGAGTTTCCGCCGCACACCTTCGATGCCATCGTCACCTATCTTATCTCCCTGCTCGTGGCTCACCCAGGGGCGCGCATTATTACTACCGCTTCGCCAGGCTATCTGGGAGGGTTGCTGCAGGCAGGTTTCATCCCCATTCCCATCTCTGCGTGGGACCAGACTCAGACCAACCTGCTCCTCGATCGTTGGCAGCACGCCTGGCGGGAATACCTCGCCGAGACCTCCATCAGCAGCCAGGTCGACCTGGAGCTGGCCAAAGCCTGGCTCCTGCGCGATCAGCGCTTTCCCACCCCACTGGCGTTCACCCTCACCACCTGGGCGGCCTTTGCTGGCGACGTCCTGGGTCCTGGCGCAGGCCTGGCCATCGAAGCTCACCTGAGGCGCACGCTGCCCGGCCTGGAGAAGGAGCGCGCAGCCATCGAGCAACTGGCGCTGGTCATGCTGGACGGCGAGCTGACCCCTCTGGACAAGGACGCACCGGCTTTGGACGAGGCCATCGAGCGTTTCATCGAACGCAACCGGCTGGAAGGTACGGCTGGCGAGGCGGAGGCTGGAGCTTCCCAGGCAGGACCGCTGCCCAGGCTGGCCAAGACCTCACACGCCATCCAGCCCCTGCTGGATCACGGCCTGCTGCGCGCCCACCCGGAGGGCAAGACCACCTTCCTCCACCCGACCTTTTGCGCCTACCTGGCAGGCAGTTTTCTGGCCAAGCTCGCTCCCTGGCTCGACCCCACCAAACTGGCCGTCTGGGAAAACGGCTGCCGTTGGTCGACCAAGAGCGAGGCGTTGAAATTTTGGGCCTGCCAGGACGCCGGAGTCCTTTTCCCGGACTCCTGGGTGAGAACCAGCCAGCCTCCCCTCTATGAAGAAATCTTCCTGCTGGCGCGCTGGTTGCCGGAGTTACGCGTACAGCCCGGCTGGCAAAATAACGTCCTGCGGCACCTGGTCGGGCTTATCCAGGATCGCCGCCAGCCGTACGCGCTGGCTGCACGGGCAATGGTTGCCATAGCCCGGGCGAACCTGCCCGGCGCCAACCTGCTCTTCAAGCAGATCGTCCAGGAAGCCGATCCCCGCCGCAAGGCGCTGGGCTTGCTATGTGCAGGCATGCTCTCGAGCGGCTCGGAGAGCGAGCTGCTGAGTGCTGCAATAAACGATTCCACACCGCTCATCTATCAATCTGCTTGCCTGGCGCTGGTTGCGGTGGGGAGCGAGGAGACGATCGACCTGGTCGGTTACGCCTTGCTCCACGGTAGCGAGGAAGTGCGCCGCGCCGCCGCGGAAGCCCTGGCCAACGACGTCGAGGATGGTCACGCCATTCTGAAAGAGGCGGTCGAGCTGGAGGATATCCTGGTGCGCCGGGCGGTGATTTACGCCCTGCTCAGAGTCCGCCAGCCCTGGGCAATCGAGATCTTGCGTCGGCTGCAATTGCACGATCCGCAATGGGTGGTGATGAACGCTGCCGATCAGGCCCTGGAGGCGCTTGGGATTCCGAACCCGCGCATCCCCAGTCCTCCACCGCCGCTATCCGAAACACCCTGGTTGATCGCCTTCGCCGGTGAGCGCGGCGTGGGCATCGCTCCGGGAAAGGGCGCCAGGGAGATGCTGACCCTGGCGCTGCAGGAAGGCAAGGAGGAGCAGAGGCTGGCAGCTTTAGAATGCGTGCGCCAGACCGGAGGGCTTTACGCCTGGGATATGGTGAGGCAGCTTTTGGAAAACGGAAGGGGGGAAGTTCAGGACGCGGCCTTCGAGACCTTTTGGCGCCTGGCTCGCTGCGAGGGCGCCGCCCGGTTACAGGCGGCCGCGTAGGCGGTCAGGCCATCTTCTCCAGCAAGCGTTTCTGAACCGCCTGGGAATCCAGGCCGAGGACCGAGACCAGCTTATCGTGACCGCTGGCGCCAGCGATTATCTCGATCTTCGCTTTGGGAATATCAAGAACCGAGGCCAAAAACTCGATCAGAGCCGCGTTCGCCTTGCCCTCTACAGGTGGCGCGGTTAGCCTGATCTTGACGGTGCCATCGCTCAGCACACCGCTTA
>JAQUAE010000270.1 GCA_028687395.1 Anaerolineales bacterium
TGGGCGCTGACCGTATCGTCGACGCGGCTGCCGTTCAGCGCCTGTACGGCGGGCCAGCCTGCGTTGTGGATTTTGGCACAGCGACCACCTTCGATGCCATCTCCGCCGAGGGGGATTACCTGGGCGGGGCCATTGCGCCGGGCATCGGAATCGCCGCCGAGGCGCTCTTCCAGCGTACTGCCAAGCTCACCCGCGTCGACCTGCAAGCCCCGCCGGCTGCCATCGGGCGCAACACCGTGCACGCCATCCAATCAGGCTTGCTTTTCGGATACGTCAGCCTGGTGGAGGGAATGGTCGCTCGTTTCCGCCGCGAGCTCGGCCTCGATATGAAGGTGATCGCTACCGGCGGGCTGGCAGAAGTCATCGCCGGGCACACTCACGTCCTTCAGATCATCGCCCCCTGGCTGACCCTGGAGGGACTGCGCATCATCTGGAAGTTGAATCGGCCCTCCTGAGAGGGGCGCACATGGCCGACTTCCTGGAAATCCAGACCCAAACCGGCTGGGGGCGCACCTTGCACCGCTTTGCCGATTGGTGCCACCCGCAGACGGGCTGGCGGGTGCTGGACGTAGGCTGTGGCCCCGGTTTGTTGCCCTCCCTCTTCGCTCGACGCGGCTGCTTAGCCTTTGGCGTGGACCTGGACGCCGGAATCGTGCACAGCCCCCGGCTTCACCATGAAATTTGCCTGGGAAACGCGGGCTGTCTGCCCTTCGCCAGCCAGTCATTTCACCTGGTCACCGCCAGCAACCTGCTCTTCCTGATGCGGGCGCCGGAAAGCGCCCTGTGGGAGATGGCGCGCCTCACCCGCCCGGAAGGTTGGGTGTGCGTTCTCGATCCCTCGGAACGCCTGACGGTTGCCAACGCGAAGAGCCTGGCGGAGCAACGCCGCCTGACCGGCCTGGCACGCGCTTCGTTGATAAATTGGGCGACTTTAGCCGAGAGCCACCGGCGCTGGGACGAAGCGGAGTTGAACGCGCTCTTCGCCGGTGCCGGTCTGGAGCTGCGCGAAACGGGGACGCTGGTCGGCGCGGGATTAGCTCGCATGGGACGCGGCACACGCAGGGGGGACCTACATTGAAGACGATCATCCTACCCGGCAGTGCGCCTGATGCCATCCCCCAGGCGATGCGCATCCTGGAAAACGGCGGGCTGGTGGCGTTCCCGACCGACACCGTGTACGGGCTGGGCGCATCACCCACCCAGGAGAAGGCAATCAAGAGCCTTTACGCCGTGAAAGTCCGCCAGCCCGGCAAGGCCGTCCCCATCCTGGTGGGAAACCTGCAGGGGCTGGAACAGGTGGCAGGCGAGGTCAACAAGATGGCTGCCAGGCTGGCGGCCCAGTTCTGGCCTGGAGCGCTGACGCTGGTGGTGCCGCGCCATCCTGGCTTGCCGGCCCTGCTCGCCCCTGACCTCACGATCGGCGTACGCATGCCCGCCCACCCACTGGCGCTGGCTTTGCTGACCACCGCCGGCCCGTTGGCGGTCACCTCGGCGAACCTCTCCGGCGCGCCCAGCGCGGTGACCGCCGCGGAGGTAGAGGCGCAACTGGGCGGCTCGATCCCGCTCATCCTGGATGGCGGCGAGGCGCCAGGCGGCGTAGCTTCCACGGTAGTCGATTGCACCGGCGCGGAGCCGGTCATCCTGCGCCAGGGACCCGTCTCACTCGAGCAGATTCGCGCCGCGCTGGGGGGCGCTCAGCGCCCATGAACAAGAAACCGCGCAAACGCGCCAGCACGCAAACCAGCTCCTTCGGCACCCAGGGCAGGATCAGCCACGACGCCTCTCGCTTTTACGCCAGCCGGTTATACGCCGGGCTGACCGGAGAAGGAAGGTCGCGCTCCACGGAGAACCCGGTCCCGGAGGCGCGCCTGAACCAGGTGTACTGCCGCTCCAGCGAGGCGATGGATGAGCTTCCCGATAACAGCGTGCACCTGATGGTCACCTCGCCGCCCTATAACGCCTCCAAGGAGTATGACGACGACCTCAGCCTGGAGGAATACCTGCAACTCTTGAGACGGGTGTGGAAGGAGACCTACCGTGTGCTGGCGCCGGGGGGGCGCGCCTGCGTCAACGTGGCCAACCTGGGACGCAAGCCGTATTTACCCCTGCATGCCTTCATCACGAATGATATGCTCGAGCTGGGTTATCTAATGCGCGGCGAGATTATCTGGAACAAAGCCTCCAGCGCCAGCCCATCCACCGCCTGGGGGAGCTGGCGTTCGGCCTCCAACCCCGTGCTGCGCGACGTGCACGAGTACATCCTGATCTTTTCCAAGGAGAGCTTTCGCCGCCAGGGCGGCGAGAAAGCCAGCACCATCGCCCGCGACGATTTTCTGGAATGGACCAAATCCGTGTGGACCTTCCCGGCCGTCTCCGCCAGGAAAGTCGGCCACCCGGCACCCTTCCCAGAAGAATTGCCGCGCCGGCTGATCGAACTGTTCACCTACCAGGGCGACGTCGTGCTGGATCCGTTCGCTGGTAGCGGCACCACTTGCGTGGCAGCGCTGCGCGCCGGGCGCAATTTTATCGGTTACGAAATCTCGAACGAGTACGTGGAGTTGGCTAACGCAAGAATCGCAGAAGCCATGCAAAACCTGGCGCAGGGCCTTACGGGGGATTCCCAACCGTAATCAGGTCGCGGATGAGCTCGAAAGTCTCCGGTTTAATCCCATAGACTTTCAAAAGATCCTCAACAGTCAGGAAGGGACCGTAGGCGTTACGGTAGGCGATGATGCGCCTAGAGAGCACTGGACCGATGCCGGGCAGGGATTCCAGCTCGGCCTGCGTGGCGGTGTTGAGATCGATCAACCACCTGGTCGAGGTGGGGTAGGGGACATCGGTTTCTTTTACGAATGGTGATGGGGTGGGCAGGGGTGTCCGGGCGTGCGCGGGGAGAACAGTGGGCACGCTGATCATCTCGCCATCATGAAGGGGGGCGGCCTGATTCAGGTAGCCTTGCTCGGCGGAGGGCAACAGCCCTCCGGCCGCAAGCAGCGCATCCTGGACGCGGCTGCCTGCAGTTAGATAGTAGACGCCTGGGCTGCGCACCGCCCCGTTCACGTGCACCGTCAGGGGCGAAGGGGTGAGCGGAATCAGGCGCACCGGTTCGCCGCGCGGCTGGCTGCCTGTCAGCAGAATCACACCGGCGGATAACAGGCCAACCAGGACTCCGAATGCAATCGCCCAGCCGGTCCTCATAGCCAAGGCTCCTCTTCTCTTGATCCTATTCCCGATGTAATACTATAACATCCCCGGCGGAGCTCAGCCGGGGCAGCGTATGGAGTGATTTGGGAACTCACTCGGCCGAGGTGAGCTGCATGCTCAACCCCAGGCGTTGCTTGGCAGCGTCGACGTGCAGCACGCGCACCACGACGCGCTGCCCCTCGCTCAATCCGTTGATGGGATCGTCTGCACCCTCGAGCGGCTCCATCTCAGAGACGTGGATTAAGCCGTCCAGCCCCTCTTCCAGGCGGGCAAACGCCCCAAAGGGGACAATGCTGGTGATTGTGGCTTCGGTGACCTGGCCAGGGAAATAGCGCTCTTCCGCAGTTTCCCAGGGGTTGGGGCACAGCCGTTTCAGGCTCAGGGCGATGCGCGAGCGATGCGGGTCGACGTTGATGACGAACACGCGCACCTGGTCGCCAACGTGCACCACGTCCGAAGGGTGGCGCA
>JAQUAE010000271.1 GCA_028687395.1 Anaerolineales bacterium
GCTACCACCTCGCCTGCCAGGTCCGGTAAGCGCGCCGCTTTCAAGTAGCCATCCACGCTCTTAGCCAGTTGGCGCGGGTCGCCAGGATACCATTTTCCGGCTATCGGCGAAGGTCGAGTGTCGAGAGGGGCGTCCATTCTCTCACCTCCACGCTGTTCTACGCGCTTGTCCCCTGAGTTCATTTGATCATCTTTTTTTCATTTTAGCATAATTATGCTAGGACTTACGCAGTTGGTGAGAGGATGGGGGTGTTTGGGCGGGCGTAGCCCGCCCAAACACCCCCCAATTTCCCTTGAACTGCGTAACTCCTATATGGTATACTAACGCCAGTTCAAAACCAAAAAGCCACGAAGAGGACGAGTATGCGCTGAAACGACGGCCCAGAGAGCGGTGGCGGCTGAAAACTCCGCCCGCACGCCGGCGCAGAATGGCCCTCGGAGCTGCAGGGTGAAACGCGGGCCCCCGACTTGGCCCGCCGAGTAACTTGCGCCGGAGTTGCGACCGTTATCCCCGCAAAGGTATCGCCAGGTTGAGTTGGCTCAACCCCCGAACCGCCTCCTCCTAGGCCGTACTTCTCCGCGTGAGACTGGCTCACCCTTTCCCGTCGTATCACCGGCGGGTTTTTATTTCCGGGTAAAAACACTGGCATTATTGCCCACACCACCTTTACACAGGAGAGAGAAATATGTTGCTGCGCCTCGAGGTCGTCTACTGCGCTGTCTGACACTATACCGACCGCGCCGTTGGTCTAACGGCCGAATTGCTCCAGGAGCTCGAACCCGAGATCGAATCCATCACCCTGGTTCCCTCGGATGGCGGCAAGTTCGAAATCTCCGCTAATGGAAACCTTCTTTATTCCAAGCTCAAGTCCGGTCGCCACGCCGAACCGGGCGAAGTCCTTAAACTGGTGCAGAAATACCAGAAGGAAAAAGCATGAACGCAAAAAAATCCACCCCACAAGCGCGCGGGCGCGTCTTTTCCGGAGCGCGGCCCACCGGTCGCCAGCACCTCGGCAATTACCTGGGCGCCATCCGGAACTACGTTGCCCTGCAGGACGAGTACGATTGCATCTACTCCATCGTCGACCTGCACGCCCTGACCACCCTGGAATCCACCGAGAACCTGCGGGACAACAGCTACGAAATGGCCCTCGACTGGCTGGCCGCCGGCATCCGCCCTGAGGAAACCATTGTCTTCATTCAGTCCCACGTGCCCGAGGTGACCGAGCTGCACACTATCCTCTCCATGATCACCCCCCTCGGCAAGCTGACTGACCTGCCCACCTTCAAGGAGAAGGTGCGCATGCACCCGCACAACGTCAACTATGGCCTGGTCGGCTATCCCGTCCTGCAAACCGCCGATATCGTCCTCTACAAAGCCAACCTGGTACCGGTGGGCATCGACCAGCAGCCCCACATCGAATTTGCCCGCGAGGTCGTGCGCACCTTCAACTTCCGCTACAAGACAGATGTCTTGATCGAGCCGCAGATGAAAGCCACCGAAACGCCCAAGGTGCTTGGCATCGACGGCCAGCAGAAGATGAGCAAGAGCCTGAATAACCACATCGAGATGGCCGCCACCCCCGAGGAGACCACCGCCCGCGTCATGCAAATGGTTACCGACCCGGCCCGCATCCGCCGCTCCGACCCCGGCAACCCCGACGTATGCAACGTCTTCTCCCTGCACAAGATCTTCTCCTCCCCGGAGGAGGTGGCCATGGTCGATCGCGAATGCCGCCGGGCGGGCATTGGCTGTGTCGAATGCAAGCAGCTTCTGGCGCGCAACCTGAACGCTCACCTGGCCCCCTTCCGTGAGCGCCGCCAGAAGCTGGCTCAAAATCCCACCGACGTGTGGGATATCCTGCGTGATGGCAAGGAGCGCGCCCGCGCCATTGCCCGCCAGACCATGGAAGAAGTTCGTCAGGCGATCGGCTTGCCATGAGAGCGTTATTGCAACGCGTCACCCACGGGCGCGTCTCCGTGGAGGGTAAGCCGCTGGCCGAGATCGGCCCCGGCCTGGTCATCCTCCTCGGCGTGGCGCCCGAAGATAACGAGGCGACTGCCCGCCTGCTGGCCGAAAAAACCGCCCACCTGCGCATCTTCGCCGATCAGGACGGCAAGATGAACCTTTCCCTGCTGGAGGTGGGCGGGCAGGCCCTCGTCGTTTCCCAATTCACCCTCTACGCCGAGGCGCGCAAAGGGCGGCGACCGTCGTTTACTCAGGCTGCCCTCCCCGACCAGGCCAGCCCGCTCGTGGAGCGCTTCGCCAGCTTCCTGCGCGAGCTCGGCGCGCCCACTTTCACCGGCGAGTTTGGCGCTCACATGCTGGTCGAAATCGTCAACGATGGCCCGGTTACTATTCTCCTGGAAGGTTGATTCCCATTTAACCCGCCTCGGAAAAGAAAGGCTGCAGCCGCCACAGCCTCCAGCGCCAGCGGGAAGACCCCTGGCCCATAAAGGCGCCCGTGCGCCAGCTCGCCATCCGGCGCGACCCACGCAGCGCGTGGGGGCGCCAGGCTGAACGCCGCCAGATTGCTTCTCCCGCCTGCCCGCTGAATGCCTCGCCCCAGCCCACCACCCCTTCTACGGTATAATCATCGCTGTCATTCATCTGTCATCTTGGAGGTATATATGAATTTCGCCACCGCTCTACAAGGCCTTGTCGGTATTCTCTGGCTGGTGGTCGTCGGCATGGTTGTCCTGGCTATTATCCGCGCCGCCCGTGCCCAGAACGTCAAATCGCTTACCTCTGCCATCCTGGTCACCGCTATCATTGCCCTGCTGCTCACCACCGTCAGCGCCGGGCTGGTCTTTGTCCCGCCCGATCAGCGTGGCGTGGTCATCTCGGCTTTGGAGCCGCAGGGCTACCGCGAGCAAGCCTTGCAGCCCGGTCTGCGCTGGATCATCCCTTACTTCGAGAACGTGGTCATGTACCCCATCTCCCGCCAGACCTACACCATGTCCATCGCTTCCATCGAAGGACAGGTGCAGGGCGACGATTCGGTGGCTGCCCGCACCTCCGATGGCCAGGAGGTCTTCCTGGACGCCTCGGTCATCTACGCCATCGACCCGGATCAGGTGGTCAGGCTGCACATCGCCTGGCAAAAGCGCTACACCGACGAGCTGGTGCGCCCCCTCTCCCGCGGCGTGATGCGCGACGCCGTCTCCCAGTTCGGCGTCGAGGAGGTCTACAGTACCCGCCGCCTGGAGATGACCCAGCAGATTCGCGACGATCTCAGCGCCAAACTGCAGGACAACGGCCTGCTCCTGGTGGATTTCATCTTGCGCAACATCACCTTCTCTCCGGAATACGCTGCCTCCGTCGAGCAGAAGCAGATCGCCGAGCAGCAGGCCCAACAGGCTCGCTTCGTCGTCGAGCAGCGCAAGCAGGAAGCCCAGCAAGCCATCGAGACCGCCAAGGGCCAGGCTGAATCGGTCAAGATCAAGGCTCAGGGCGACGCCGACGCCCGCCTCATCCAGGCCAAGGCCGAAACCGAAGCCCTGCAGATGATCGCCCAGGCCCTCAAGGAGCGCCCGGAGCTCTTGACCTACCAGTACATTACCCACCTGGCGCCCTCCATCCAGACCATGCTGCTGCCCAGCAACAATCCCTTCCTGCTGCCCCTGCCTACCCAGCAGCCCTCTGCCGCGGGCACGCCTACCCTGTC
>JAQUAE010000272.1 GCA_028687395.1 Anaerolineales bacterium
CCACCGCGCTGGCTGCCTTCGCCTTCGCCCCGCGCTTCGAGGCGTGGCTGCAACGCCACCTCGCCCACCTGCCCCTGCCGCCCGCCTGGCGAGAGCGGTTGGCAGGGCTGCTCTCCCAGTTTCTACTGGGCGCCAAAGCCTTCGTGAACCCCGGGCGGGCGGCGCGCTTCCTGGCCCTCACCGCCCTGATCTGGCTGCTCGACGGGCTGGGCGCGGTGGTCTTCGCCCGCGGGTTGGGGCTGGCGCTCACGTTAGGCCAGGCGCTCTTGTTGCTGGCTGCCCTCGGGCTGGCCAGTGCGCTGCCCTCCACGCCGGGGTATCTGGGCATCTACCAGCTGGTGGCGGTCAGCCTGATGCCGGCTTTTGGAATCTCGCCCAGCCAGGCGCTGGCCTACATCCTGGCCAGCCAGGCGCTCAACGTGCTGCTGATCGTGGTGTGGGGAGTGATCGGGCTGGGGAGGTTTAGGTGGGGGAAGGAGGGGTGAGGTGGTTGGGGAAAGATGGGCCCGGCAGGGTTCGAACCTGCGACCAAACGGTTATGAGCCGTCCGCTCTGCCGCTGAGCTACGGGCCCGGGAGCAGATCTCTTACAGGGCTGCCTGAGGAGCGGGCGACGGGATTCGAACCCGTGAATGTCAGCTTGGAAGGCTGATGCCTTACCCCTTGGCGACGCCCGCAGTAAAACGCCAGATGCCGCACCTGGCGAGTGATATTTTACCATGGGGGAGGAACGAGACGATTGTATTTTTCGCGCTGGGCGCAGTCGAAGCGACGTATTTTTATCCTCGCACTGAGCGTAGTCGAAGCGCGTTTAATGGGAATAGTTGAACTTCCAATTCTATTCGTTCTTTTCTACTCCCACTTCGACTTCGGTCGCTAACGCTCCCTCCGCTCAGTGAGAGGTACGCTTTTTTCTGGTCTTCGCGCTGGGCGCAATCGAAGCGACGTATTTTTTATCCTCGCGCTGAGCGCAGTCGAAGCGCGTTTAATGGGAATAGCTGAACTTCCAATTCTATTCGTTCTTTTCTACTCCCACTTCGACTTCGGTCGCTGACGCTCCCTCCGCTCAGTGAGAGGTACGCTTTTTTCTGGTCTTCGCACTGAGCGCAATCGAAGCGACGTATTTTTTATCCTCGCGCTGAGCGCAGTCGAAGCGCGTTTAATGGGAATAGTTGAACTTCCAATTCTATTCGTTCTTTTCTACTCCCACTTCGACTTCGGTCGCTGACGCTCCCTCCGCTCAGTGAGAGGTACGCTTTTTTCTGGTCTTCGCACTGAGCATCGTCGAAGCACGCTTTCGCCTCTCCTCCTTCACAATATCATGTATCTTCTGATAATCATTATTGATCAACGCTTCCTTTTTAGCTTTACTCCAGCCTTTGATTTGTCGCTCCAGGCGTAAAGCATCATCTTTCGAGTGGAACTCTTGAGCCCATTTAAGCTTGACCGGACGCCGTGGATAGGTATACGCCAGCGGATCGGCGCCCGCTTCGTGCGTGCTCAACCGGCGGGATAGATCCGAGGTTGTACCCGTATAGTAGGTGCCATCCGCACATTCGAGGATGTAGACAATGTAAGGTTTAGGCATTAGTGGTTTCCCTCTAGTACCCTCCCTTCGACTACGCTCAGGGAAGTGTCCATCTACTTATGAATGATGATTCAATAGCTTGCGTGTGCAATGGCTAACGCTATTCTACGCATTTCTCAACTCTCATCACTTTCACAACACGCCAGCCGTATTGCCTCAAGGACGGCTTCCAATTGATATCTCACCTCATGGTTGCTGAAACGAATCACCCGGTAACCCTGTGAGTTCAACCAGGCAGTCCGATCTTGGTCGTATTCCATCTGTTCGAGATGCACCCCCCCATCCAGCTCGATGACCAGCCTGGCTTGTGGAAAGTAGAAATCGGCGATGAATGGACCGATTGGATGCTGGCGGCGAAATTTCAGATTATCCAGTCTGCCATCGCGCAGCCTCGCCCACAATGTCGCTTCGGCTGGGGTTTGGTCTTTGCGCAGTCGACGCGCTCGCTTCAGCATTTCGGGGTGGATTCGGCGCATGCGCGGTCTCCCCTCTCCCTCCTCCATAGGGGTGATTTATAACTACCCTTCTTTGAATTATACCCAGACTTCTCCCGCTGGCAACCGTTTCCGGCTCCAGAACCGGGTAAACATACGGTTGAGGCTGCTTTCCTTGGCATATGCCATGCCAATTGCAAGTTCGCTACCTAACAAAATTAATATTGACAAGTGCCCCCAAACCGGGTATGCTCTTACCTGAGCAAGCTGATCGTCTTCGCAAACCACCTGGCTGGGGGGCTGCCCCCAGCCGCTCTCCTGCACGAGGAGGTCCTATCGCAAGTAATCGCCACCATTCCCGCAATCACGGCCGAACGATGAATGAAGCCAGCAGACGGCTTCCGGGCGCAACCCGCACCTTCACCCCACCACCATCATCGCGGGCAGCCCCATTACAACCCCTATCCATCTGATCCAGGCGACTCCCGCGCAGCAGGCGGGGGTCGCTGCTTTTAACTTGACAGCCGGGCTCAAGGGGGATATACTGGTTAAGTAATATTATCTATAGAACTAGTATACTTTATCGCCCGCAGAGCCTACCCTGCCGGGCCTTCCAGGAGACCTGATGCGCTTATCCAAACGCGGTGAATACGGCCTGCGCGCCATGATCGACCTGGCCCTGTGGGACGGGCACCAGGGCGATGGCGTGGTGCAGATCAAAGAAATCTGCGAGCGTGAGAAGATTCCCACCAAGTTCCTCGAGCAGATCCTGCTCACCCTGAAGAACGCCGGCCTGCTGCACAGCAAGATGGGCGTCGGTGGGGGGTACTACCTGGCCCGCCCAGCAGTGGAGATCAGCCTGGGCCACATCGTGCGCATCCTGGACGGCCCGCTGGCCCCGGTGCGCTGCGTCTCGCAGATGGCTTACGAGCCCTGCGGCTGCCCCGACGAGCAGAGCTGCGGCCTGCGCCTGGCCATGCTCGACGTGCGCAACGCCATCGCCGACATCCTGGATAACACCAGCCTGGCAGACGTGGCCGCCCGCGTCGAGGCCGTACGCGCCGGGCAAGCGGACTCCCAACCCATAGACCGTTAACTTGACAATGCCATAGCTCGCGCATGGGTGCTCACGTTCCAGACCACCCGAGTTGCCAGGCCATTTCTGGCTCGAGATAGAAAGGAACCCCCACCATGAAAACCACCTACCTCCCTCGCCTGGCGCTGCTCGCCCTGCTGGCCTTCTCGCTGGCGCTTTCCGGCTGCGCTTCCCAGCCCCCGCCAGCAGAATCCGGCGAGCTGCAGGGCAACCTGGCCATCTCCGGCGCCTGGGCGCTCTACCCGATGATGACCCGCTGGGCTGAGGAATTCCAGAAGCTGCACCCCCGGGTGCAGTTCGACGTCTCCGCCGGCGGCGCGGGCAAAGGCATGGCCGACGCCCTGGCCGGCGCGGTGGACATCGGCATGGTGTCGCGCGCCGTCACCCCCGAAGAGGAAGCCAAGGGCGCCTACTGGATTGCGGTCACCAAGGACGCCGTCTTCCCCATGGTCTCCTCCAAAAACCCGGTGCTGGCCGACCTGCTCGCCAAAGGCGTCACCCAGGAGATCTTCATCGGCATCTTCATCACCGGCGAGATCACCACCT
>JAQUAE010000273.1 GCA_028687395.1 Anaerolineales bacterium
ATCCCCTGGGAGGACAATCGCGAGGTGCTGCGCGAGAAGATCTCG
Organism: Anaerolineales bacterium; assembly: GCA_028687395.1. Classification (GTDB taxonomy): domain Bacteria; phylum Chloroflexota; class Anaerolineae; order Anaerolineales; family UBA4823; genus JAQUAE01. Next base: position 46 of record JAQUAE010000273.1, read on the forward strand.
AGCACCGTCACTGCCTTGTTGGGTTTGGTGGGTCTGCAGGACATCGATCCGGTGCGCTCGCGTGAGCACATCCTGATTTCCAACATCTTCGAAAACGCCTGGAGCGGGGCTAAAGACCTCGACCTGGGTGAGCTGATCCTGCAAACGCAGAATCCACCCTTCCCCAAGCTGGGGGTATTCGACGTCAACACCTTCTTCCCGGAGAAGGAGCGCTTCGAACTGGCGATGCTGCTCAACAACATCCTGGCCGCGCCGTCATTCCAGACCTGGATCGAAGGCCAGCCGCTGGATATCCCCGAGCTGTTGTTCACCCCCGATGGACGGCCGCGCCACAGCGTGTTCTACATTGCTCATCTCACCGACGCCGAGCGGATGTTCTTCGTCACTCTGCTCTATTCCGCGGTCGAATCCTGGATGCGCACCCAATCCGGCACGTCCACGCTGCGCGCTATTTTGTATTTCGACGAAATCTTTGGCTACCTGCCGCCCGTGGCCAATCCGCCCTCCAAGCAGCCGATGCTGCGCATGCTCAAGCAAGCGCGCGCCTTTGGCGTCTCCCAGGTGCTGGTAACCCAAAATCCTGTAGACGTTGATTACAAAGGGCTCTCGAACGCCGGCTCCTGGTTCATCGGCAAACTGCAGACCGAGCGCGATAAAATGCGCCTGCTGGATGGGCTGGAGAGCGCCATGTCCGGCGGGTTGGACCGTCAGGCGTACGACCGCCTGATTTCGGCTCTGGGAAAGCGGGTGTTCTTATTGCACAACGTGCACGCCAAAGGGCCGCAGGTGTTTCAGACCCGCTGGGCGATGAACTACCTGGCCGGACCGCTCACCCGCACACATATCCCGATCTTGAACCAACTGGCTCAGGCCAGTGCGCCCACACCGGTGAAAGCTTCGGAAGCTAAGACCGCGCCCGTGCCGGAGCACAAGGCGCCGCCGGCGGAAGGCTTGTCGACTACGCGGCCGGCCATCCCTTCGGGGATCGAGGAATATTTTCTACCCAATAACCTGACTCTCACCCAGGCGTTCAAAGTCGCGGGCAAGGCGGCCCCAGAAGGCGCCGTTTCCCAAGGGCTGGTCTATCGACCGGTGATCCTGGCCCAGGCGCTCATCCGTTTCCTCAACCGCAAGTACAACCTGGACTATGAGCTGCGCAAGACCGCCCTGGTGGCAGACCCCGATCGCCGCGGCGTGGTGCGCTGGGAGGACTACGAAGCAGCACCCATGGACCGGAACGCGTTCGACCAGCGCGGCGACCCGCAGGCGCGCTTTACCACCCTGGAAGCCCCATTCAGCGACGCCCGCCAGATGGCTGCTCTGCAGAAGGACTTCCTGGATTGGGCCTACCGCAACGGGCAGGTGACCGTGCGCGCTAACGAGGCGCTCAAGGTCTACGCCGGTCCGGAAGTCTCCCCAGCCGAGCTGCACACGCTCTGCACCGAAGCTGCCCGCAAGGGGCGCGACGCGGAGGCCAGGAAAGCCGCAGCCGCTTTTGAATCGCGCCTGCGAACCTTGCAGGAGAAACTCGCCCGCGAGGAGCGCGAGCTCTCCCGCGACCAGACCGAGCTGTCGCAGCGCAAGCTGGAGGAAGGCGGGAACATCGCCGAGACGCTGGCCGGGTTCGTCGGCCTGACGCGCAAGAAGAGCGTTTCCACGGCCCTCACCAAAAGGCGGATGACCTCTCAAGCCAAAGCCGACGTGGAGGAGTCCCTGGAAGTCATCCAGGATTTGAAGAAGCAAATCGCCGACCTGGAAGGCGAGCGAGCTCAGGCTGTAGAGGAAGTCAACGCTCGGTGGGGGGAGGCCGCCAACCAGATCGACGAGATCCCTCTCGCTGCGCTGCGCAAGGACGTGCTCCTCGACTTGTTTGGCGTGGCCTGGATGCCCCACCACCTGATCAAAGCTGGCGGGGAGACGTTCGAGCTTCTCGGATACAGTACAGGCACGCCGCACCCCTCAAGCCTGCCTTCACCCACGCTATGAAACGCCAGCCTCCCACCTCGCCTGACGCCCTGAACGCCATCGGCGTGCTCACCCGGCGCGAGGTCGAGGCGCGCCTGGCTGCCCCCTTGCTGGAGGCGTTTGCGCGCCAGCTCGGCCGGAAGAAGGCAGTGGCGACACTCCGCCAGGTGGTTGTTGACATTGCTCGCGCTCAGGGCGCTGAGCTCGCCCGCCAAATAGGAGGCAGCAGCCTGGCGCACCTGGCTGCCTCGTTTGAGGCCTGGATGAAGGACGACGCCATGCGCATGGAAGTGCTCGTTCACGATGAAGGGCGCTTCTTTTTTAACGTCACGCGCTGCCGGTACGCCGAAATGTATGCTGCCTTGGGTATGACCGATCTCGGCGCGGTGCTTTCCTGCAGCCGCGATGTGGGCCTGGTAGCCGGCTTCAATCCCGCCATTTGCCTCGAACGCGCCCAGACTATTATGGAAGGCGCCCCTTTTTGTGATTTCCGCTACACCCTGCAGCCTCTTGAGAACGATCCACCTGTCATTGTTCAGGGAAAATGATTCCATGGCTTAACTTTTTACACCACTCCAGGTATAATAAACTCACAAGAGAATATTCAAACCTTCGGGGCAGGGTGCGGTGTGGGCTTGCTCACACCAATTCCCGATCGGCGGTATAGCCCGCGAGCAGCGCACGCGCTGCACGACCCGGTGAAACTCCGGGGCCGACGGTATAGTCCGGATAAAAGAAGGTTGGCGTTTCCAAAGCCAGTGGGAAGGCTATCATTCCGGCTAAATACGCGGGATGGCGGTCTCCTAGCGGAAATGGTCGCGGAAACCCTCAGCGCGCTCACCAGAGCCGCTCGTGCGCAAGTGAACGCCCCGAAAACCAGGAGGTTTTCGGGATTTTTTATAGCGGAGCTTGTCCCTTCGCTCGCCGTTCCTGCGCCTGCCCCGAACGTCTGCGTTTGGGACAGGCGTTTTGCGTTTTACGCCGTTTGGGTGCATTATGGATCTGACACATGCTTCAAAACTCTTCGTGGCTCCCCGGCGGGCGGCCGGGCGGCTGGGGGTGTACCTGGTGCCCGTCTCGCTCTTCCTGGCTGTATTAGCCTGGCACCTGATTACCCGCTGGGGCGAATTTCCATCATTCATCTTGCCTTCCCCTGGCATGGTGTGGAGGCGCTTCGTCGAAACCCTGGCGGATGGCAGCCTGTTGCGCAACAGCGCCATCACTTTGCAGGAGGTGCTCTCGGGGCTGGCGCTGGGGGTCAGCGCGGCGACCACTTCGGGCTACCTGCTGGCGAAATCGCGCCTCTTCGAGCGCCTGTTATCCCCCTATATTGTTGCCAGCCAATCCGTGCCCATTGTGGCGATCGCCCCCTTGCTGATCATCTGGTTCGGTCCGGGGCTCTTCTCTAAGGTGTTGATCTGCGCCTTGATCGTTTTCTTCCCGGTGCTGGTGAACACCATCGTCGGCTTGCGTTCCGTCCCGGAGGAGTTGCACGAGCTGATGCATTCGCTGCAGGCCACGCGCTGGCAGACGATCCGCTACCTTGAGATCCAGGCGGCGCTGCCCGTCTTCCTGGGCGGGTTGCGCATCGGCGCCACGCTCTCGGTGATCGGCGCGGTGGTGGGGGAATTTGTCGGCTCGGACC
>JAQUAE010000274.1 GCA_028687395.1 Anaerolineales bacterium
CCCGCCACGGGCAGCATCGCCGGCTCGCTCTCCTACCCCAGCGAGTTCATTCCCCCCTTGCGCGTGATTGCCTTCCACCTGGACACCGGCAACTACTACGCCCTCGACACCGCCAAGGACCAGAGGAACTACCAGATCGACCACCTGCCCCCCGGCAACTACCACGTCGTCACCTACGAGCCCGCCCTCGGCCTGGGTGGCGGCTACAGCCAGGCCGTCCCCTGCGGCTTGAGCGTCGATTGCACCGACCACAGCCTGATCATCGTCGTCGTCCAGTCCGGGCAGGTGACCTCCGGCGTCGACCCCGGGGATTGGTACGCCCCCGAGGGCGCTTTCCCGCCCCTGCCCCCCCCCTGATCCCGAATACCGCTTGCCAGTGCACTCAGCTCCGCCTGCGCTGCTCTCCCTGACCATGGAATTCAAACTCCACGCCCCCTTTCACCCCACCGGCGACCAGCCCGAAGCCATACAGCAACTGGTCGAAGCTATCCAGCGCGGGGATAAACACCAGGTGCTCCTCGGCGCCACCGGCACCGGTAAGACCTTCACCATCGCCGCCGTCATCGAAAAGATACAGAAACCCGCCCTGGTGATGGCCCACAACAAGACCCTCGCCGCCCAGCTCTACGCCGAGTTCAAGGATTTCTTCCCCGACAACGCCGTCGAATACTTCGTTTCCTATTACGATTACTACCAGCCCGAAGCCTACGTCCCTCGCCACGACCTGTACATCGAAAAGGACAGCGACATCAACGAGGAGATCGAACGCCTGCGCCTGGCCGCCACCACCGCCCTGATGTCGCGCCGGGATGTCATCATCGTCGCTTCGGTATCCTGCATCTACGGCATCGGCAACCCCGAAGCCTACGGCCGCGTGGTGATCAACCTGGAGAGCGGTCGCATCTACCGCCGCAACGCCCTCCTCCGCCAGTTGATCGAAAGCCACTACGAGCGCAACGACATGGAGTTACGCCCGGGCATTTTCCGTGTCCGCGGTGACACCCTCGAAGTCGTCCCCGCCTACCAGGACAAGATCGGCTACCGTATCACCTTCTTCGGAGACGAAGTCGAGCGCCTGGTCGAATTCGACCCCCTCACCGGCGAGTTGAAGCGCCAACTGTCCTCCATCCACATCTACCCCGCCAAGCACTTCATCACCGATAACGAAAAACTGCACAAAGCCATCATCGACATCGAGACCGAGATGGCCGAGCGCACCAACTGGCTGAAATCCCAGGATAAGTTGCTCGAAGCCCAGCGCCTGGAGCAGCGCACCATCTATGACCTGGAGATGCTTCGCGAAGTGGGCTACTGCTCCGGCATTGAGAACTACTCCCGCCACATGGACCAGCGCCCGCCAGGTTCGCCCCCCTGGACCTTGATGGATTACGTCCCCAGCGACTACCTGCTCGTCATCGACGAATCCCACATGACCGTGCCTCAGATTCGCGGCATGTACAACGGCGACCGCTCGCGCAAGGAGACCCTGGTCGAGTACGGCTTCCGCTTGCCTTCCGCCCTGGATAACCGCCCGTTGAAATTCGAAGAGTTCGAGAAGCGCATGGGCTACACCATCTTCACCTCCGCCACACCCGGACCCTACGAGATGTCCCTCGCCAGCCAGGTGGTCGAGCAGATCATCCGCCCCACCGGACTGGTCGACCCCCAGGTGGAGGTGCGCCCCGTCGAAGGTCAGATCGACGACCTGGTGGGCGAGATTCGCCGCCGCGTCGAGCTGGGCCAGCGCACCCTGGTGACCACCCTCACCAAGCGCATGGCCGAGAAGCTCTCCGATTACCTGATGGAGCTGGGCATCAAGGTGCACTACCTGCACTCCGAGATCGACACCCTCGAACGGGTGGGCATCCTGCGCGACCTGCGCCTGGGCGTCTTCGACGTCATCGTGGGCATCAACCTGCTGCGTGAGGGCCTGGACCTCCCCGAGGTCTCCCTGGTCGCCATCCTGGACGCCGACAAGGAGGGCTTCCTGCGCTCCGAGACCGCCCTGATCCAGACCATCGGCCGCGCCGCTCGTCACGTCGAAGGTAAGGTGATCATGTACGCCGATACCCTGACCGCCTCGATGCAGACCGCTATTCAGGAGACCAACCGCCGTCGCGCCAAGCAAATTGCCTACAACCAGGAACACGGCATCGAACCCGTCAGCATCCACAAGGCCGTCCGCGACCTGACCGACCAGCTCTCGGTCAAGGCCGTCGCCGAGTCGCGCGGGGAATACAGCGCCAGGGGGCCCTCTCGCTTGCCCAAGAACGAGCTGCAACGCCTCATCACCGAGCTGGAGAAGCAGATGAAAGAAGCCGCCAGGAACCTGGAGTTCGAACGCGCCGCCACCTTGCGCGACCAGGTCTTCGAGCTGCGCGGCGTGCTGGCCGAGGAATCCAACTTGCCCCCCTGGAAGAGAGTGCACCTCCTCGCCGGCGACGAGTGACCCTGGCGCCGAATTCATACCATCTACATCCGCCATTCATAACTTCTTCACAACTTAACGATATCCTGTGTGCAGTAAGTAGGTAATTTCTGCAACACACAAGGAGAAACGAATGGCTAAGAATATCCTCATCTTTTTCGCCGGCGCAGTGGTAACCGCCCTCGTTCTGGGTGCTGCCGGCTTCGTCTACGCTCAAACCCAGACCCCGCCCAATGCCAACCCCCCGGCTGGCTTCGCCCCTTGGGGCATGATGGGTGGGCGCGGCGCGGGCATGATGGGCGCCTGGCGCAACAACGCCGACGCTGATTTCGAAGGCCCGATGCACGACGCCATGATCGCCGCCTTGGCCGAAGCTCTGAACGTCACACCCGAAGAGCTCGAAGAAGCCCACGACGCTGGCAAGACCATGTGGCAATTCGCCGAGGAGCAGGGCCTTTCCGCCGATGAGTTCGCCCAGATCATGATCCAGGCGCGCACCAAGGCGCTCAACCAGGCCGTGGAAGACGGCGCCATCACCCAGGAGCAGGCGAACTGGATGATCCAGCGCATGAGCCAGGCCCAGGCCAACGGCTTCGGCATGGGCGCCTGCGGCGGCTTCCGCCAATCCCAGGGTTTCCGCGGTGGTCCCGGCGGGCGTTGGAATCCCCCCGCCACCCAGACACCCTAGTTCCCTTAACGGTTAATCTCCCCCAATTTCTACCTCAGGAGGGGTGGGCCCTGCCCCACCCCTCCTGAATTATAATAATTCCATGCCCACCGTATTGATCATCGAAGACGAACCCGAGCTGGTGAAGGTGCTGCGCTCCTACCTCGAAGCCGCTGGCATGACCGTTCTCTCCGCCTCCCGCGGCGACACCGGCCTTTCCACCTGGGAGCACAAACGCCCCGACTTGGTGATCCTCGACCTGAACCTGCCGGGCATGGATGGCCTGGACGTGGCGCGCACCATTCGCCGCAAGGCGGATACCCCCATCCTGATGCTTACCGCCCGCGTCGAGGAGAGCGACCAGTTGGTCGGCCTGGAAATCGGCGCTGACGACTACCTCCCCAAGCCGTTTTCCCCGCGCATCGTCGTCGCCCGCGTGCGCGCCCTCTTGCGCCGCAGCAGCGCCGCCCCCGCCACCGCGCACGTCATCCGCCTGGCCGGCCTGGAGATCGACCTGGACGCCCACAGCGTCACCAACGCCGGCGCCC